>NZ_JBIVPK010000067.1:0-29276 GCF_044754605.1 Streptomyces sp. NPDC093064 | reverse complement strand
TCACAAACGTTCATGATCACGGTGGCCGTACCTATGCCCACACCCGACCCCGCAAGCCGCCGACCAGCACAGACGCCGGAACTACAACTGCCGTGGCAGTCCCTCGATGAACTGCGCGAACACCACCCGCGGCTCCGGACGGTTGAACAAATACCCCAACGACCCGGTCAACACGGACAGTTCGGCATGCCACTCGGCTATCTGCTCAGCCGTCACACCCAGCATCATGCCCGGTCAACGACGCGCCACAGAACCCGTCACAAGATCTCCGGCTGTAGTACAAGGGGCGGTGCAACACACATGCTCCGCCGAGCGCTCTCTCACAAGGTTCGTAGTTCGGCTTGATGCGGAGAAAGCGAGAACACCACCGCTGGCGATGAAGGACTTTCGGAGGAGCTCAAGGCCAATGCCGCAGCCGAGCGGCAGCTTGCGACCACCGCCAGGTGGACCCCACTGTACGAGACGTTGCCGCGGCTTCCTCCAGCGCCGAACACACCAGAAATTGATTGTCACACCTCGAGCAGGGGAAGCATTACATCCTCCTCTCCGCCCGGACGTTTCGATAGAATGCGCCAACTCTCTAAACAGACAACTGGTAGGACGCAGCCGAGGCCCCGGATCGCAGAAGCTGGACCGTCGGTTGAGAGAGAGTCACCTCAATCCCTGATCGGGTCCGTGTGAAGTTCCGTTGCAGCCGGAGCCTGACGTCCAGGGGTCCGTCTACCCATCCGCCATCCCGTGTGATCTTGCGGAGCCAAAGGCACAAACCCCATGAAGTCAACTCCATGTAGATAGGACCAACGGCGGGTGCAGATCGGAGGGTGAACAGGAACGCCGCTTGAGGAGCTTTCCTATGACGCTTGCGGACGATTGACTCACGGCAGATCATTCCGAAGTGGCAGCCACAGAGACACCCGTACCTTTCATTTCGCATCGCCCCTCCGCCCTCACGACAGGAACATTGCTCACCCGCCCCGTCCAAGAGCTCCCGGCCGCCAAGCACGGAACCAGCGTCTTTTATCCGTATCGCAACCTCATCCGCCAGGACAGTCCGTACGAGCCCACAGGATTCTGGAGACCCGTCACACCGCTCCGTCGGGAGGGCTTCGGCGATCGCCTGGTCGGCCAACCGGTCTCGCGACGTGATCGTCCACACCCCATCGGAAGCCGTGTGATCAACTCGCAACTCTGCCACTGCGCTCTCACGCAGTTTCGCCTCGTCCATCCAGCCGCCTCACTCGCCTTGCCGCTTTTCCGCCGTGTTGAAAGCCTGACAGCGATACTCGGCTTGCATAGGCCGGAGTTGCGCGGTAGTCGGCTCACGTCGGTGATCCGCCCGTAGGCGCATCACCCACGTGAGTCTTCCCCTACAGCGTGTCCGTCGGACTCTGCTCGGGGCCATGCAGGAAACCGGGTACCCAGCGAACTGGTGCGCTGGCCGGGAAGAGGGTTACCCGGACGCCGAAGTCGATCAGAATCTCCTTACGGGCCTGCACGTCAGGAGCACCGAACCAACGGTCGGCGACGGTCTCACCCGTCGGCCGCCGGACCATGCCGGGTGCCCGCTGGGGCTCAGCGTCGAGCGCAGCCAACTCACGACCCAACGCAGCGTACCGATCCCGGAACCAAGCGGCGTCGTCCGGTGAGTCGTAGAGCCCGGCCTCACGGTCGGCTCGAAGTCGTTCGCGGCTGGCTCGTGTCTCCGCTATCCGCTCGGGGATGCCGTTTCCCGGGTCGTACACCGTCTCGTAGATCAGGCCGTCTCCCAGCTCACGGATAAACCATTCCTCAACGTACGAGTCGAGGAGGTGAGCGTTGATGAGCGGTGCAGGACGACAGTGCTGGGCGTGCCGCCAACCCTTGTTCCGGGCTGTACAGGTATAGCGCGGAGGTGCATCCTGCAACGTCTGGGTGTACAAGCGCGTGTGGCACTGTCCGCACAGGGCGACGTACGTCAGCAGGTAGTCACGGTTCGAGTGACGCGTCCAAGGAACCTTCCGGTCGAGTACAGCTTTCTTGAGCGCCTGATGCGTCGCCCGGTCCCACAGTCCTTCGCAGAGCTTTACGGGGTTGCCGTCCCTCCCAAGCACCGGCTTGTTCCGGTGCATCAGGTAGCCGAGCGTGGCCTCCGACAGGAGGATGTTCTTCAGGCTCTGCGGGGACCATGGCCGCCCCCCGGCCAACTTGCCGTACATCACGGCCAAATGATCTGCGGGCGACAGTTCCCCAGCACGGTTGAGGCGGGCAGCCTCACTACTGGTGGTGACATTGTCGGGATCGGCCACAATGCGACGTGCTACCTCGCGTATCACCTCGGAGGCATGCGGGTGCAGTTCGACATGGTCGATCTTGCCTCCCATCACCTTCCGCACGTACTGGAAGCCATAGGACGGCTTGCCCTTGGGGCGGCCAGCCGCACGGGTCTTGATCGTCGCATCGCGGTTCCGGCGCTGGATCGCGCGGAGTTCCATCTGTGCGCCCCACGCTTCCATGGTGAAGCGATTCTCGTCAGCGGGGTCATCAAGATCCCAGGCGCCGTCATGCCCATACGTGACGAGCATCTTCTTCTCGTCCCGCATCTTGTATCCGGTGTTCAGGCAGTCGACGACGTTACGGCCGAGCCGGTCCACCGCGGCCGCCACCAAGCCGTCGTAAGGTCCCCTCTTCATCGCGGAGCCAGGGGCCGAGCTTCGGGCGTGTCACGGGGTCGGTGGCGCCTGAGACCTCCCAGTCGTCCGCCCAGCCGACAATGTGCGCGCCGACTGAGGCGGCGGCAGTGAGCACGTTCTCCCGCTGACGCTCGGGGGACGACGTCGCCAGCTTCACGCGCGACAGCCGCCTCACTCCGAGCAGACATTTGCCGCATCCGTCATACGGGCGTTCGATCACACTTGGGTCCGTACCGCGCAAGTTTCTCTCCGTTCGCGCACGCATGGTACGGAGAATTGGCGGCACGGCCCCCGGCAGCGATCTTGGTCAGCCGAGGAAGCTCAGACGAACCTGACGGTTGTCTTTAGAGATGTTCGTGTCCACCAGGCAAACCGACTGCCATGTGCCCAGTTCCAGCCGGCCGCCGAGGACCGGGATGGTCGCGTGGGGCGGCACGATGGCGGGCAGCACGTGGTCGCGGCCGTGGCCGGGGCTGCCGTGGCGGTGCTGCCAGCGGTCGTCGGCGGGCAGCAGGGTGTGCAGGGCGGCGAGCAGGTCGTCGTCGCTGCCTGCGCCGGTCTCGATGATCGCGATGCCGGCGGTGGCGTGCGGCACGAACAGGTTCAGCAGACCGTCCCGGCCGGCTGCGGTCTCCTGGAGGAAGGCCTCGCAGTCACGGGTCAGGTCGACGACCGTCTCCCGGGAACCGGAGGCCACGTTCAGCACTCGGGTGGTGAAGGCACGTGACATGGTCCCCATCCTCCTCGATCGCCGGGGAAGATCGGCGCCCGCGGCGCGGTTGGGAGGAGCGTGAACACCAAACGCGAGGTCGACGTGGTCGTCGTGGGCGCTGGTCAGGCGGGTCTGTCCAGCGCCTATCACCTGCGGCGCACCGGATTCGAGCCGGACCGCGACTTCGTCGTGCTCGACCGTCCCGCCGGTCCGGGCGGTGCCTGGCAGTTCCGGTGGCCGTCGCTGACGTACGGCAAGGTGCACGGGATGCACGCGCTGCCGGGGATGGAGCTGACCGGCGCCGATCCCGCGCGGCCGTCGTCGGAGGTCGTCGCCGCGTACTTCGCCGACTACGAACGCGCCTTCGACCTGCGGGTGCGGCGGCCCGTGGAGGTCACTGCGGTCACGGAGGGCCCCGGCGGGCGGCTGCTCGTGGAGACCTCCGACGGCACCTGGGCGACACGCGCGCTGATCAACGCGACCGGTACCTGGGACCAGCCGTTCCTGCCGCGGTACCCGGGTCAGGAGACCTTCCGCGGGCGGCAGTTGCACACGGCGCAGTACGCCGGGCCCGAGGAGTTCACCGGGCAGCGCGTGATCGTGGTGGGCGGCGGCGCCTCCGGCACCCAGCACCTGCTGGAGATCGCCCCGTACGCGGCCGCCACCACCTGGGTGACGCGACGGCCGCCGGTCTTCCGTGACGGCCCGTTCGACGAGAACGCGGGGCGGGCGGCGGTGGCGCTGGTCGAGGAGCGGGTGCGGCAGGGACTGCCGCCCAGGAGTGTCGTCTCGGTGACGGGACTTCCGCTGAACGACGCCATCCGGCGGGGGCTGGAGGACGGGGTCCTGGACCGGCAGCCGATGTTCGACCGGATCACCCCGGACGGGGTGCTGTGGGCGGACGGACGGCACGTGGCGGCCGACGTCATCCTCTGGGCGACCGGGTTCCGGCCCTCGCTGCGCCATCTGACGCCGCTCGGGCTGCGCGAACCGGGCGGCGGCATCCGTGTGGACGGCACCCGAGCGGTCGCCGATCTCCGGATCCACCTGGTCGGCTACGGCCCTTCGGCCAGCACGATCGGCGCCAACCGGGCCGGACGCGCGGCCGTCCGGGACATCAGGCGCCTGCTGGAGGAGGAGCCGGCGGCCGCGGCGTGACGGTGTGAGCAGCCGCGGCACAACCGGCGCGGGCCGCCGCGGCCGGACACGCCCTGGACCGCCGCGGCCGGGCACGGCTCACTTCGCGGGCTGCGGACTGCTGCCTTTCAGGTGGGCGTTGAACTCCGCCACATTGCGCTGGTGCTCGCTGTAGTCGGCGGTGAAGCGCGTATCGCCCGGCTTGACGGTGACGAAGTACAGCCAGTCGCCCTGCGCCGGGTTGGCCACAGCGCGCATGGCCTCCTCGCCCGGACTGTCGATGGGCGTCGGCGGCAGCCCCATGCGCTGGTACGAGTTGTAGGGGTTGTCCAGCCGGGTGTCCTCCAGGCTCATGCGGACCGTGCTGCGGTTGAGGGCGTAGTTGAGGGTCGAGTCCATCTGAAGCGGCATGCCGTGCTCCAGCCGGTTGAAGACGACCCGGGCCACCTTGCTCATGTCGGCCTTCGAGGCGGTCTCGGCCTGGACGATGCTCGCGATGGTGATCGCCTGGTACAGGTTCGTGGAGTTGCGCTCCGGGCCGGCGGCGACCGGGGCCGCGGCGAACCTCTTGTTCGCGGTGTCGACCATGTAGGTCAGCAGGGACTGCGGGGTGGTCTTGTCGTCGATGGGATACGTCGCCGGGAAGAGATAGCCCTCCGGATTGCCCTCGGCGGCGTTCGGCAAGTTCAGCTGGGCGTCGGCGAGCGACTGCTTCGCGGTGCCGGGGGCCAGGGCGAGGGCCTTGTCGATGGCGGCGTAGATCTGGCCGGACCGCCAGCCCTCGGGGATCACCAGCGTGCGGGGTCCTGCCAGGACGTCGTGGCGGAGCGTCAGCAGCGGCACCGCCACGGCGGTGCCGGCCAGGACGGCCCCGGTCAGGACCAGGACCACACGGCCCCGGCGTGTCAGTCGGGTCGTTCTCCGTGACGGAGTGTTCCTCTGCATGCGGGCACGGTAACCCTCAAAGGGCCGTAAACCCGGCATATCGTCAGCTTGTCGGTTCCAGTTGCGCGTCCCGGCGGACCAGGGCCGCGTAGCGTCCGTCGAGCTCCAGCAGTTCCTCGTGCGTACCGCGTTCGGCCGGCCGCCCGGAGTCCAGGACCACGATCTGGTCGGCCCCGCGCACGGTGGACAGGCGGTGCGCGATGGTGAGGGTCGTCCGGTTGGCGGACAGGGCGTCGATGGCCTCCTGCACGGCGGCCTCCGTACGGGTGTCCAGAGCACTGGTGGCCTCGTCGAGGATGAGCACCGGCGGGTCGCGCAGGATGGTCCGGGCGATCGCCAGGCGCTGCTTCTCACCGCCGGAGAACCGGTGGCCGCGCTCGCCGACGACCGTGTCGTAGCCGTCTGGCAGGGCCGCGATGTGGTCGTGGATCTGCGCCGCCTTCGCCGCCGCCCGCAGTTCCTCGTCGGTGGCGTCCGGCTTGGCGAAGCGGAGGTTCTCGGCGACCGAGGCGTGGAAGAGGTACGTCTCCTGGGAGACGACGCCGACCGCGCGGGCGAGGGTGTCGAAGTCGAGGTCGCGCACGTCGACGCCGTCGATCGTGACGCGGCCGCCCGTGACGTCGTAGAGCCGGGGCACCAGGTAGCCGAGGGTGGACTTGCCGGCGCCGGTCGGGCCCACAATCGCGAGGCTGCTGCCGGCGGGCACGGTGACGTCGATGCCCTCCAGGATCGGGCCGCTCTTGTCGTCGTAGCGGAAGTCGACGTCCTCGAAGCGGACCTCGCCCTTGACGCGGTCGAGGTGGATCGGGCGCTCGTGCTCGGTGATGTCGATCGGCAGGTCCAGGTACTCGAAGATGCGCTGGAACAGCGCGAGCGAGGTCTGGATCTGCACACCGGTGGACAGCAGGCTGACGGTCGGCCGGAACAGTCCCTGCTGGAGCGAGACGAAGGCGACGATCGTGCCGATGGAGACCTGCGGTCCGCCGAACTGGAGGGCGACGCCCGCGGTCCAGTAGATGACGGCGGGCAGGGCGGCCATGACGATCGTGATGACGGCCATGCGCCAGCGCCCGGCCATGTTCGACCTCACCTCGAGGTCGACCAGGCCTTCCGACTCCGCGCTGAAGGACTCGGTCAGCGAGGCCGAGCGGCCCATCGTGCGACCGAGCAGGATGCCGCTGACGGAGAGGGATTCGGTGACCGTGGCGGCGATCGCGGCCATCTGCTTCTGCCGCTGGGTGGTGATCTTCTTGCGTTCGTTGCCGACGCGGCGGCTGATCCATACGAACACCGGGAGCAGCAGCAGCGAGACGACGGTGAGCCGCCAGTCGAGGGCGACCATCGCGATGATCGTGGCGACCACGCTGGTGACGTTGGAGACGAGCGAGGTGGCGGTGGAGGTGACGGTGGCCTGCATGCCGCCGATGTCGTTGGCGATGCGGGACTGCACCTCGCCGGTGCGGGTCCGGGTGAAGAAGGCCAGGGACATGCGCTGCAGCCGTCCGTAGACGGCGGTGCGCAGGTCGTGCATGACGCGCTGGCCGACGGTCGTGGAGATCAGCGTCTGCAGCACGCCGAAGACGCTCGTGAGGACGGCGCTGAGGATCATGCCGAGGGCGAGCAGGCTCAACAGGCCGGTGCGACCCTGCGGGATCGCGACGTCGAGGATCTCCTTCAGCAGGAACGGCGTGGCGACGGAGACCAGCGAGGCGGCTCCCACCAGCAGGCCGACGATCGCGAGACGACCCCGATACGGGCGGAAGAGGCGCAGGATCCGGCGGACCTGCCGCGGCTGCTCCCCGGCGTCGGCGGGTGGGGTCCAGAGGGGTTGACGGTCGGGATGCATGGGCTCCTACGGGGGTGGGTGGGTGCCGGGCCGCAGATGCGGCCGACGTCGATCACCCGATCTTAGCTCACTGTTACCTATACTCACAATGAACGAGGTCCTGGTATTGTTCCCGCATGACCACCCCCGACCCCGACGGTCTTCTCGCCGAGCAACTGCTGCGGCTCACCCGCCGGGTGCACCGCATCCAGAAGCGGCACCTCGAACTGCACGCCCTGGGTATCACGCCGGCCCAGTCCCGGCTGCTGCGCACCCTGGTGCACTTCGGCGAGCCGCCCCGCATGGCGGATCTGGCCGAGTCCCTGGAGGTCGTGCCCCGCGCGGTGACGACCCTCGTGGACGGCCTCGAGGCGAGCGGCAAGGTGCGCCGGGTACCTGATCCGGCCAATCGCAGGGTCATCCGCATCGAGCTCACCGACGACGGGCGCAAGGCCCTGGGGGAGCTGCGCCGCGCCCGGCGGGCCGCCGCGGAGGAAATCCTGGCGCCCCTGACGGGTGAGCAGCGCGAGACGCTCGGCGGACTGCTGGATACGCTGGTGGGCACGGTGCCCACCCAGGGGCGCGGCTGCTGAGCCGCACTTCGACGCGTCAACGCCGGTCCGAACACGACGCGTTGCCGCCAGGAGCGAGAAGAGTGCGGGACGGCCTGGCGCACCACACGGCACTCTTTCGCCGGCTACACAGCCGATGCGGTGACTACAGCCGCAGGTGGGCCTTGTCCCCCATGACGATGACGGGCTTGTTCTTCGGATCGAGCCTGCGGAGCAGGTACTCCATCGCGGACTCAGGAACACTCACGCAGCCCAGCGTGCCGTCACCGTGGTCCAGGTGCAGCCAAATACCACCGCCCTTGCTCTGGCCCAGCGGACGGGTCGGATCGTCCGGGCGAGTGCCACGCAGGCGGTTGTAGTCGATGGCGATGACGTAGTCGAAGTCGTGCCAGTGCGCTTCGTCCCAGTAGAACGGGGAGATGAAGGCGTTCTCGTCCTGGGTGTACGGGAGCCGGGTGCCGGGGTCGTCGAGGACGCCGCCGGCGTCGGAGAGCGTGAACACTCCCACCGGGCTCCGCTCGTCGTTCTCCCAGTGGTCGACCACCCAGCCGCGCTTGCCGTTGTGGGCCGGCCAACTCCCTTGCGGCTCCCACTTGGTGCCGTACTTCTCGTAGAGAACGAGCGTGGAGTCGGGGGAGGTCTTGTGGTCGCCGAAGACCGCCACGATCTGCCGAGTGCCGATGGGTACCTGCTGCCACATGCGGTCCCCGATCCCCGGAACCCGGGACGGCACCACGGGCGCGCTGGACCGGGCGGTCCCCGTCGGCCCGCCCGGCCTGGGTATGTCGCCGTAATGGCGGACCTCGCTGGGCGTTCCGCCACACCCGGCCAGTGCCGCCAGAAGGAACCCACAGGTCGCCGCAGCGACCACCGCACGCCATGCACCGCGAGTCTGCATGTCCTCATCTTGACCAGGAGACACGACGTGATCTAGTCGAGATTGGCCCAAATAGCCTTATCCCCTTCTCATTGGGGCATTCCACTGTTCGACTCCTGGTCAGAGGCCCCTGGCACGTGGGTCGGAACGCGCCGGGCCCTTGCATCCGACAGGCCGGGAGCGAAGCGGCCAATCCCGTTCCCTCGTACGGAAAACCGCTTGCTTTCGACCACTTTGCGCCGCCAGGCTGTCACGGCTCGCCCGCCGCCCCGGCGGCAGCCTTCCGCCCCTGACACGAGCCACTGGGACGTCATGCAGATTCAAGACCTTCCGTATCCCGATCCGGGCGTGCCTGACGCACGCTCGGGTCCCCGACTCCTGTGGTGGCTGGGGCGGAACCAGCTGGGCGGGCAGATGAAGGCACTGGCGTGGGGACTGCTGCACTTCGCCTCCGTCTCCGCCCTGCCGTTCTGCGTGGGCCTCGCCATCCAGGCGGTCGTCGACCGCTCGGGTGCGCGGCTGGCCTTCGCCGGCGGGCTGCTGACGGTGGCTTGTGCCGGCAACGCGCTCGGCGACACCTACCTGCATCGCGCCGCGGTCACCAACTGGATCACCGCCGCCGCCCGCGTCCAGCAACTGCTCGCCCGCAAGGCCGCCGCGCTGGGCTCAGCGCTGACCCGGCGGGTGGCCGCCGGCGAGGTGGTCGCCGTGTCCACCGGCGATGTCGAGAAGATCGGCTGGTTCGTGGAGGCCGTGTCCCGGTTCACCGCGGCGGCCCTCACCATCGTGCTGGTCTGTGTCGCCCTGCTCGTCTACCAGCCCGCGCTGGGCGTGGTCGTCGCCGTGGGCCTGCCGGCGCTGGCTCTCGCGGTACTGCCGCTGCTGCCCCGCGCGACCCGGCGCGCCGACGTGCAGCGTGAGAAGGCGGGCCGCGCCACCGAACTGGCCTCGGACACCGTCGCCGGACTGCGAGTGCTGCGCGGCATCGGCGGGGAGGAGCTGTTCCTCGACCGCTACCGGCGTGCCTCCCAGGAGGTGCGGCACGCGGCCGTCCGCAGTGCCCGCATGTGGTCCCTGATCGCCGCGATCCAGGTCCTGCTGCCGGGCCTGCTGCTGATCGGGGTCGTCTGGTACGGCGTGCACCTGGCCCGCGCGGGCCGGATCAGCGTGGGCGAACTCGTCACCGTCTACAGCTCCGTCATGGTCCTCACCTACCCGCTGCGGCACTTCGTCGAGATCGCCATGGCGTACTCCTTCTCCCGCCCGTCGGCCGCCCGGGCCGCCCGGGTGCTGTCCCTGGAACGGGCCACCGACGGGACCGGGACACGGGCACCCGTCGTGCCGTCAGGTGAACTGCACGACCCGGCGACCGGCCTTCGCGCACCGGCCGGACAACTCACCGCCGTGGTCTGCGGCGACCCGGACGCCGCGGGCCGGCTGGCAGAACGGCTCGGCGGCCACCCCACCGAGCCGGGCACCTCGGCGCTGCTCGGGGGCGTACCGCTGGACGAGTTGCCGCTCGGCTCCGCGCGCACGGCCGTCCTGGTCCAGGACAAGGACCCGGTGCTGCTGTCCGGATCGCTGCGCGCACTGCTCGATGTGCCCGCCTCGGGGGAGGTCGCCGCCCGGGAGGCGCTCACCGCCGCCCAGTGCGACGACGTCCTGGACGCGCTCGCGCAATCGTCGCCGTCCGCCGAGGACCCGATGGACGTCCGGATCACCGAGCGCGGCCGGTCGCTCTCCGGTGGCCAGCGCCAGCGTCTGGCTCTGGCCCGGTCGCTGATCACCGACCCCGAGGTGCTCGTCCTGGACGAACCGACCTCCGCCGTCGACTCGCACACCGAGGCGCGGATCGCGCGGGGCCTGCGGGACCTGCGGGCCGGACGCACCACGGTGGTCTTCACCTCCTCGCCCCTCCTCCTGGACCGCGCCGACCGGGTGGTGCTGGTCCACGAGGGCGCGGTCGCCGCGGTCGGTGTGCACCGGGACCTGGTGCACACCGAGCCCCGGTACCGCGCGGTGGTGACCCGGGAGACCGACGAGGAACGCGCCGCGCACGACGTGCTCGACGGCGGCGGCAGGCTGCGGGCCGCACCGGACCGCCCGCGGCACGACGCGCCGTTCGACGACGAGGCCACCCCGCGGGACGCCACGGAAGAAGCCCGGAAAGATGACCTGGACGGGGCCCTGGACGGGGCCCTGGACGGGGCCCTGGACGGGGCCCTCGAAGAGATGGAGGAGACGGCATGATCGGCGTGGCGCCCCCTGCCTACGACCCGGCGGCCCCTACCACGGCCGACACCCTGCCGGTCGGTTCCGCCGCGACCGTACGCTCCTATGTGAGCGAACTGCTGCACCGGCACCGGCGGGCCTTCGTCCTGCTCATCACCGTCAACACCGTCGCCGTGCTGGCCTCCATGGCCGGTCCCTGGCTGCTGGGCGACCTGGTGGAACGGGTGGCGGACGGCACCCGCGAGCTGCATCTGCCCCTCACCACCGCACTGTTCGTCCTCGCGTTGCTCGTCCAGGCGGTGTTCGTACGGGAGGTGCGGCTGCGCGGGGCGATGCTCGGCGAACGGATGCTGGCCGACCTGCGCGAGGACTTCCTCGTCCGGTCGGTGGGCCTGCCGCCGGGTGTGCTGGAGCGGGCGGGCACCGGCGACCTGCTCTCCCGTATCACCACCGACATCGACCGGCTCGCCAACGCGATGCGCGAGGCCGTGCCGCAGCTGGCGATCGGGGTCGTGTGGGTGGCGCTGCTGCTCGGCGGTCTGGTCCTGACCGCGCCGCCGCTCGCCGCGGCCGTGCTGCTGGCCGTGCCGCTGCTGGTGCTCGGCTGCCGCTGGTACTTCCGGCGGGCGCCGTCCGCCTACCGCTCCGAGGCCGCGGGCTACGCCGCCGTGGCCGCCGCGCTCACCGAGACCGTCGATGCCGGGCGCACCGTCGAGGCACACCGTCTCGGCGAACGCCGCGTCGCCCTGTCGGAACTCCGGATCACGCAATGGACCGCGTGGGAACGCTACACACTCTGGCTGCGGTCGGTGCTCTTCCCGGTCGTCAACGTCACCCACGTCACCGTGCTCGCCTCGGTTCTCATGGTCGGTGGCGTGTTCGTCCTGCGGGGCTGGATCGGGGTCGGTCAGCTGACGACGGGTGCCCTCATCGCGCAGATGCTGGTCGACCCGGTGGGGCTGATCCTGCGCTGGTACGACGAGTTGCAGGTGGCGCAGGTGTCGCTGGCCCGGCTCGTCGGGGTGCGCGACATCGAGCCGGACGCCGGGGACGACTCGCTGGCCCCCGCCGGCCGGGACGTGGACGCGGACCGGGTGCACTTCGGCTACCTGGAGGGCGTCGACGTCCTGCGCGAGGTCTCCCTGAAGGTCGCCCCGGGCACGCGACTGGCCCTGGTCGGCCCGTCCGGCGCCGGAAAGTCCACGCTGGGCCGGCTGCTCGCCGGGATCTACGCGCCCCGGAACGGCCGGATCGCGCTCGGCGGCGCCGAACTGTCCCGGATGCCCGCCGAACGCGTCCGCTCCCACGTCGCCCTCGTCAACCAGGAGCACCACGTCTTCGTGGGATCCCTGCGCGACAACCTGCTGCTCGCCCGCACGGACGCCGTCGACGCGGAGCTGTGGGCGGCACTGGGCGCGGTCGACGCGAACGGCTGGGCTCGTGCCCTCGACGACGGGCTGGACACCGAGGTCGGCTCCGGCGGTCTGGCCCTCACCCCGGCCCAGGCCCAGCAGATCGCCCTGGCCCGGCTGGTCCTGGCCGATCCGCACACGCTGGTCCTGGACGAGGCGACCTCGCTGCTCGACCCACGTGCGGCCCGGCATCTGGAGCGGTCCCTGGCCCGCGTCCTGGACGGCCGCACGGTCGTCGCCATCGCCCACCGACTCCACACGGCCCACGACGCCGATGTCATCGCGGTGGTCGAGAACGGCCGCATCAGCGAGCTGGGCAGCCACGACGATCTCGTCACGGCGAACGGCACCTACGCGGCGCTGTGGCGGTCCTGGCACGGGTGACGGCATGATCCCGCTGCGCCCACGGGCGCATGCGGGCCGGCCCCTGCCTCGAAACGCGAGCCGCCCGGCCGTTCGGCCTGCGGGCCGCGAGCTCTGTCGTCCGGGGTGACGGTGCCGGGGGGGGTGGCGCGAGGACGGGTGCGGCGGGGGCGCGGGGACGCGTGCGGCGTCGTGCGCGGTCGCCGGGACCGACGAAGTCGGCGGGATCGGCGGGACCGGCTCCAGCGCGGCGACCGAAGCGGTGGCCGACCTGACGGCGAGCGCGGCCGCCGGGACCGGCAGGGTCGTCGGGACCGGCTTCGGCGTGGTGGCCTGGGCGGCGATGGGCACAGTGACCGGCGCAGTCGCCGGGGCGGGCTCCGGCGCGGTGACCGGTGCGATACCGGGCCCGGCGGCCGGGGCGGGCCCGGGACGGGACGGGCGGTGGACAGGGCATCGGCCGGGCCTCGCGGTCGGTGCCGTTGCGCGGTGCCGAACAGCGGTGGAAGGCTGGAAAGCGGAAACGGCTCGGGGAGCGCCCGGGAACCGTGTGGTTCGTGCCGGGTGCCGGCTGCGCCCCGCACACCGGCCGCGCAGAGAACGGGCCCGTCCCCACCACCTGGAGGTACCCGTGGACAGCGCCGAGGGATGGGGAGACGACGTCTACCAGCCCGACGACTCCGAAGTCAGGGAGGACACGGGCGTGCTCGACCCGGAGGACACGCTGGTGTACGACGGTGTCGACGACCCCCTGGACCGTGGCTGGTCGCCTCCGGAGCGGCCGTGGGCCGTGGAGCACACCGGCGTGACCGCCGCGGAGCGCCGGCAGGGCGAAACCCTGGACCAGCGTCTCGCCGAGGAACTGCCCGAACCGCCCGTCTGGGACGGCGACGACATGGGCGACTGCGAGGACACCGACGGGGAACTCCTGGACAACGAGGTCGGCGACGCCCGCTCCGGCCGCCTCGTCGCCCCCGACGAGGGAGCGCACGAGGACGACGAGAGCGCCCTGGTCGCCACCGACGTGGGCATCGACGGCGCGGCCGCCTCCGCCGAGGAGGCCGCAATGCACGTCGTCGACGAGGAAACCCCGCAGGGCTGACCCGGCCGCCCGCGTGCCGCCGCCCTCTCCCCCGCCGCACGAGGAGCACCCATGCAGCAGGACAAGCACCCCGACTACCACCCCGTCGTCTTCCGGGACCGCGCCGCCGGTTACGCCTTCCTCACCCGGTCCACCGCGACCAGTGAGCAGACCATCGAGTGGGACGACGGCGCGACCTACCCGGTCGTGGACGTGGAGATCTCCTCGGAGAGCCACCCGTTCTACACCGGCAAGGCCCGCACGGTGGACTCGGAGGGCCGCGTCGCCCGGTTCGAGCGGCGTTACGGCGGCGGGCAGGGCCCCGGGGGCGACGGGGCCTGACCTGCGACCGGCGGTGGAACGGCCTGTCCGGCCGGAAGCCGGGCGGGGCCCGCGTGACAGGCCGGACAGGGGTCCGGGCAGGGCCGCCGGGTGCTGTGGAGCGTGAGCGCTGCCGAGCGCGTCCCTCAGATGAAGTTCAGTGCGACCGCGCAGCCCACTCCGCCGAGCACCATGAACGCCGGCATCAGCACCTTGAGCTCGACCCAGCTGCCCGCCCGGAACCGCATCGCCTTCGGCGGACCGATGGGGTACCAGCGCTTGCGGCCCAGTGGTATCGGCCACAGGATGGGGCACCCGGAGACGGTCAGCGCGTCGCCGATGTCGTGCATCAGCGCGCCCAGCACGATCGGCAGGCCCAGCCACAGGTACTCCTGGCCCGAAGCGGTGAACAGCCAGTCCGATCCGTTGCCGGGCTGGTCGAGGATGTCCGCCAGGATCCAGGCGCTGGTCGCGGCCAGCAGCCAGACCAGGACCGCGCTGCTGGAGCCGCGGGCCGCCCGCCACAGCAGGCCCTCGATGGCCAGCACCATGTGCACGAAGAGAATGGCCAGCACCGCCCAGCGGCCCCCGGTGATCGCCAGCGCGGAGGTGCCCGCCCCGATCAGCACCGCCCACAGCCAGGTGTGCGTCAGCGTCCGGTGCCCGCCGGAACGACGCGGGTCGCCCTGCTTCCGCGTCGCCTTGTAGACGGTGTAGGACAGCTTGTCGACGATCTCGCACAGCGCGTGCGAGACCGGTCCGAAGGCTCTCGAGATGGTGGCGGCCTTGTGGTCCAGGTCCGGGGCGAGCGCCGCCCCGGCGCAGATCAGCGCACCGACCAGCAGGACCGGCCAGGGCATCGGGTGCCCGGCCGCGGCGACCGCGGCTCCGACGCCGAGCCAGGCTGCCGCGCCCGACAGTGAGTGTGCTGGTCCCATCATGGCCGTTGCCCGCCCCATTCCTCTTACGCCGCTGTCCAGTTGACCCGGTGTGCCGATGTCCTGTCGGCGACACAGCGTAGCGGTCGTGATCTTCGGTCCGGCATCCGATTCCCGTCTCGGCCGGGGCGCCAGGCAAGATGGGGGCGTGACCCTCATCGATCAGCTCCCGCCGACCGCCGACCCCGACGCCCTGTACGAGGCCTTCGAATCCTGGGCGCAGGAGCGCGGTCTCACGCTCTATCCCCACCAGGAGGAGGCACTGATCGAGGCGGTCTCCGGAGCCAACGTGATCGTGTCGACGCCCACCGGGTCCGGCAAGAGCATGATCGCCGCCGGCGCTCACTTCGCCGCGCTGGCCAGGGACGAGGTCACCTTCTACACGGCGCCGATCAAAGCGCTGGTGTCGGAGAAGTTCTTCGAGCTGTGCAAGATGTTCGGCACCGAGAACGTCGGTATGCTCACCGGCGACGCCTCCGTGAACGCCGACGCGCCCGTCATCTGCTGCACGGCTGAGGTCCTCGCGTCGATCGCGCTGCGCGACGGCAAGGACGCCGACGTCGGCCAGGTCGTCATGGACGAGTTCCACTTCTACGCGGAGGCCGACCGGGGCTGGGCCTGGCAGATTCCGCTGCTGGAACTTCCGCAGGCGCAGTTCGTCCTGATGTCGGCCACGCTCGGCGACGTCTCCTTCTTCGAGAAGGACCTCACCCGTCGCACCGGGCGCCCCACCGCGGTGGTCCGTTCGGCGACCCGCCCGGTTCCCCTGTCCTACGAGTACCGGCGCACACCGCTCACCGAGACGCTCACCGACCTGCTGCAGACGCGCCAGGCGCCGGTGTACATCGTCCACTTCACCCAGGCCCAGGCCGTGGAGCGGGCGCAGGCGCTGATGAGCATCAACATGTGCTCGCGGGAGGAGAAGGATCAGATCGCCGAGCTGATCGGCAACTTCCGCTTCACCACCAGGTTCGGCCGCAACCTCTCCCGCTACGTCCGGCACGGCATCGGCGTCCACCACGCCGGCATGCTGCCCAAGTACCGGCGCTTGGTGGAGAAGCTGGCGCAGGCCGGTCTGCTGAAGGTGATCTGCGGTACGGACACGCTCGGCGTGGGTGTCAACGTGCCGATCCGTACGGTGTTGTTCACCGCGTTGACCAAGTACGACGGCAGCCGCGTACGCACGCTGCGCGCCCGTGAGTTCCACCAGATCGCCGGCCGGGCCGGCCGCGCGGGCTTCGACACCGAGGGCTTCGTCGCCGCGCAGGCCCCCGAGCACGTCATCGAGAACGAGAAGGCCCTCGCCAAAGCGGGCGACGACCCGAAGAAGCGCCGCAAGGTCGTCCGCAAGAAGGCACCGGACGGCTTCGTCGGCTGGACGGACAACACCTTCGACAAGCTCATCGCCTCCGAGCCGGAGCCGCTGACCTCCCGCTTCCGCGTGACGCACACAATGCTGCTGTCGGTGATCGCACGGCCCGGCAACGCCTTCGAGGCGATGCGGCGCCTGCTGGAGGACAACCACGAGCCGCGCAAGCAGCAGCTGAGGCACATCCGGCGGGCGATCGCCATCTACCGCTCGCTGCTGGACGGCGGCATCGTGGAGAAGCTCGACCGGCCGGACGCCGAGGGCCGTATCGTCCGGCTCACGGTCGATCTCCAGCAGGACTTCGCGCTCAACCAGCCGCTGTCCACCTTCGCGCTGGCCGCGTTCGAGCTGCTGGACCCCGAGTCGCCGTCCTACGCCCTGGACATGGTGTCCGTCGTGGAGTCCACGCTGGACGACCCGCGGCAGATCCTCGCCGCCCAGCAGAACAAGGCGCGTGGCGAGGCCGTGGCCGCGATGAAGGCGGACGGCGTCGAGTACGAGGAGCGCATGGAGCGCCTCCAGGAGGTCACGTACCCCAAGCCGCTGGAAGAGCTGCTCTTCCACGCGTACAACACCTACCGCAAGAGCCACCCCTGGGTGGGCGACCATCCGCTGTCGCCGAAGTCCGTGATCCGCGACATGTACGAACGAGCCATGTCGTTCACGGAGTTGGTGTCCCACTACGAGCTGGCCCGCACCGAGGGCATTGTGCTGCGCTACCTGGCCAGCGCGTACAAGGCCCTGGAGCACACCGTTCCGGACGACCTGAAGTCCGAGGACCTTCAGGACCTGATCGCCTGGCTCGGCGAGATGGTGCGCCAGGTCGACTCCAGCCTGCTGGACGAGTGGGAACAGCTGGCCAACCCGTCGGAGATGACCGCCGAGGAGGCCCAGGAGAAGGCCGACCAGGTCAAGCCGGTCACCTCCAACGCGCGCGCGTTCCGCGTCCTGGTCCGCAACGCCATGTTCCGCCGCGTCGAACTCGCCGCCCTCGACCAGGTCGGGGAGCTGGGCGAAATGGATGCCGATTCCGGGTGGGACGCCGATGCCTGGGGCGAGGCGATGGACAAGTACTGGGACGAGCACGACGACCTCGGTACCGGACCCGACGCCCGCGGTCCCAAGCTGCTGGTGCTCAAGGAGGAGCCGCAGAACGGGCTGTGGCGCGTGCGGCAGATCTTCGACGACCCCGCGGGTGACCACGACTGGGGGATCAGCGCCGAAGTCGATCTCACCGCATCCGACGCCGAGGGCCGCGCGGTCGTCCGTGTGACCGACGTCGGTCAGCTGTGAGCCGACGTCGACCCGTTCTGAACCCAGGAGTCTTCCACCCATGACGAACCCGGCCGAAAGGCTCGTCGACCTGCTCGACCTGGAGCAGATAGAAGTCAACATCTTCCGCGGCCGCAGTCCGCAGGAGTCCCTCCAGAGGGTCTTCGGCGGCCAGGTGGCCGGCCAGGCGCTGGTCGCCGCCGGACGCACCACGGACGGCGAGCGCCCGGTCCATTCGCTGCACGCGTACTTCCTGCGCCCGGGCCGGCCGGGGGTGCCGATCGTGTACCAGGTGGAGCGGGTACGGGATGGGCGGTCCTTCACCACCCGCCGGGTCACCGCGGTGCAGCAGGGCCGGACGATCTTCAATCTGACCGCCTCCTTCCACAAGCCTGAACAAGGGAGCTTCGAGCACCAGCTGCCGCCGGCTCGCGAGATCCCGGAGCCGGAGTCCCTGCCGACGGTCGCGGACGAGATCCGGGAGCATCTGGGAACCCTGCCGGAGCAGTTGGAGCGCATGGCACGGCGCCAGCCGTTCGACATCCGGTATGTGGACCGGCTGCGTTGGACCGCCGAGAATGTCAAGGAAGCCGAACCGCGCAGTGCCGTGTGGATGCGCGCGGTGGGGCCGCTCGGTGACGACCCGCTCGTGCACACCTGCGCGCTGACCTACGCCAGTGACATGACCTTGCTCGACGCGGTGCGCATCCCGGTCGAGCCGCTGTGGGGGCCGCGGGGCTTCGAC
Source organism: Streptomyces sp. NPDC093064 (assembly GCF_044754605.1). Lineage (NCBI taxonomy): Bacteria > Bacillati > Actinomycetota > Actinomycetes > Kitasatosporales > Streptomycetaceae > Streptomyces > Streptomyces sp. NPDC093064. The sequence continues at coordinate 10,806 of NZ_JBIVPK010000067.1, read as the reverse complement.
ATGGCGTCGCTGGACCACGCCATGTGGTTCCACCGGCCGTTCCGTGCGGACGAGTGGTTCCTGTACGACCAGGAGTCGCCGATCGCGACGGGCGGCCGTGGTCTGGCCCGCGGGCGCATCTACGACCTTCAGGGGCGCCTGCTCGTGTCGGTCGTGCAGGAAGGGCTGTTCCGCGCGGTGTAGGCGGACACTCTCTCCGCCATGGTCCGTCGGGCTCTCCGCGGTGATCCGTCGGGCGCTCCGGTCCAGTCCGGGACTGGCGTGTGTGGCTCAGGTGGCTCTGCGGAAGAGCCTGCCCAGCAGGCCGCGTGACCGCCGGGGGTACTCGGACGGCCGGAGGTTCTCGGACGGCCGGGGTCGATCGCGGTGCCTGGGCGCGGGCGGACGCCGGTGCCGTGCCGAGTGCGGGTGTGAGTCCGGGTGCCGGTGTGGGTCCGGGCCCGGGTGCGGGTCAGGGTGCCGCGAGGCCGGGCGGGGCGCGGGCCGGTGGGTTCGCGCCTCCCGCACCGCCCGTGCCAGGTCCGCGCGGAGCAGGTCGACCTCGTCGGGGTCCTGCGCCGTCGTGATCCGCTCGGTGAGGTGGACGGCCGGCGATCCAGGTGCGCCATGGGCGGGTGACGGCGGCCGGAAACGGCTCAGATGGGAGCGCTCGTAGGGATCCGTGATGATCTCGGAGATCTGGACCGGGTCGAGCAGCGAGGCCATGACGCCCGCCCGCTCCCATGGGTCCCCGGCCTGACTCAGCAGGAAGCCGAGGTGCCGTCCGCGCCAGTTGCGGGGGCGCAGGTCCAGGCCGGTGTCCAGTTGGCCCCGCAGTGTCTCCGGCAGGGGCCGGTTCAGTAGCGAGGCATTCTTCGCGTCGGCGGCGAACTCCCTTAGTTCGTCGGCCAGATACCGCCAGACCACGGCCCTGTAGCGGTTGAGATGGAACGCGACCGGAACCAGGAGGCCCAGTCTGGCAAGACGGGTGAACCGGGCGGCGGTCACCTCCATGATCGCCGAGCCCTCCCTGGTGTTCACGGTCGCCACCCGCTGCCGCAGCGCGTCCGGGAAGCCCTCCTGCCCGCGCAGCAGCTCGACCTCGGCGCGGTCGACCTGCCGGCCGCCTCCTGCCTCAGCGGGACGGGTGCGGATGTGGCCGAGGTGCACGGCCAGGTCGAACTCGCTGCGTTTGAACCCCAGTTCGCGGGCCGCCCGGCTCTGCGAGAAGGGCGCTCGGCCCCTGGTGGCGGCCGTCCGGGCGGTTGGCGTGACCTCGTGTGTGGCGGTGTTGCCGGACATACTCGTCTCCCCCGTGGAGTGTCGGGATCGCGCCGTTTGCGCTCACCTGCGAAAAACGGTAGCCGGTGAGGGGAATCGGCGGCGCGGGCCTGTGGACAACTCCGCAAAGGATGATGAAAGATGCAGGTCAGAGGTCTGTCGACGATGTCCCTTCAGGCCGGCGGGCGTCCACGTCGAGATGCTCGCCGACCCGGTTGACGAGAAGAGTCATCTCGTAGGCGATCTGCCCGATGTCGGCCTCCGCTCCGCTGAGGACGCACAGGCAACTGCCCGCGCCTGCGGCCGTGACGAACAGCACCGCGTCGTCGAACTCGACCATCGTCTGGCGCACCCCGCCCGCGCCGAAATGGCGTCCCGAGCCCTTGGCCAGGCTGTGCAGACCGGACGAGACGGCCGCGAGATGTTCCGCGTCCTCGCGTCGCAGTCCCGTGCTCGTCCCCGTCACCAGCCCATCGGTGGAGAGGACTAAGGCGTGGCGTACGTGTTCCACGCGTTGGGTCAGATCGTCGAGCAGCCAGCTCAGTGTCTGGTTCTGCGCCATGATGCGGTCTCCCCGTGTGATCTCTTCCCCCCTGACCGGAGGATCTGCCGCCAGCCTTCCCCACCGCCGCTGTCCCGGCAAGGAGGATGGGCCCATGGCAGACAAGATGACCGACGAGGAATGGCGGGCGTTCGTCTCGTACGGCACCCGCACCGGAAAACTGTCGACCGTACGGGCCGACGGGAGCCCTCATGTCGCGCCGATCTGGTTCCTTCTCGACGGCGACGACGTGGTGTTCAACACCGGGAAGGAGACCGTGAAAGGACGCAATCTGGCCCGAGACGACCGGGTGGCCCTGTGCGTGGACGACGAACGGCCGCCGTTCACGTTCGTGGTGCTGCAGGGCCGCGCCCGGCTGTCGGAGGACCTCGACGAGCTCCGGCAGTGGGCCACCCGCATCGGCGGCCGATACATGGGCGAGGAGCGCGGCGAGGAGTTCGGAGCACGCAACGGCGTACCGGGCGAACTCCTGGTCCGGGTCAGGATCGACAAGGTGTTGGCAGTGAAGGATGTCGCGGACTGACCCACCACCGGCGGGCTCCCGCCCGTCCGGCCGTACGCGGCCGGTTCCGTGCAGCCCGCAAAGTCGCGGAGCCGGGTGGTGCGCAGGCGATCCACCCGGCACACTCCACGCGCCGGACGAGCATCCGCTTCCCGGGCGCCCGTCGGCCCCAGTGAGGGATCATGCGGAACATGAGCGACGACCACACACACGTCCAGGAGTTCTTCACCGCCCGCGCCGCCGATTGGGACAGCCGGTTCCCGGACGACGGACCCGCCTACGCGGCCGCGGTCGCCGAACTCGGGCTGCGCGAGGGCGACCGAGTCCTCGACGCGGGATGCGGCACCGGGCGCGCCCTGCCCCCACTGCGTGCCGCAGTGGGGGCGCCGGGCATCGTCGTGGGCGCCGATCTCACGTGGGCCATGCTGGAAGCCGCCGTACGGGCCGGACGGGACCGGGAGGGGCTGCTGCTGCTCGCCGATGTCGGCGCGCTGCCACTCGTGTCAGGGTCGTTCGACGCCGTTTTCGCCGCCGGCCTCATCGCGCACCTGCCTCATCCCTCGGAGAACCTGCGCGAGTTGCGGCGCGTCGTACGTCCCGGTGGCACCCTGGCGCTGTTCCATCCGATCGGCCGTGCGGCGCTCGCCGCGCGCCAGGGTCGGCAGATCACGCCGGACGACCTGCGCGCGGAACCCAACCTCCGGCCCCTGCTCTCCCGTTCGGGATGGCGCATGACCTCCTACGTGGACGAGGACGCCCGCTTCCTGGCGCTGGCCGTACGCGAGGACTGATCCCCGACCGGCCGTACGGGCCCCACGGTGGAGAACCGCAGGTCCGGCTGTGCACGGGAGTCGTGACAACGGCCTTCCACTGGCACTAGGGTGCGCGCCGTTGGACGAACCGATGGGGAGGCTGAGATGGCCGAGACGGACGAGGAGGTCGCCGCCGCGGACGACGCTCTCTATGTGCTCACGGCGGTACTGCTGACGCCCGCACAGTTTCCGAGCGTTCTGGGCGACGACTACCCGGAGGCCTGCGCGGCGCTCGGCCTCGCACCGCTCGCCGACGGGTACGGTCTGGTGCTCGGTCAGGACGGTGACGGGGCGCGGTGGACGGTCGTCGTCGACGACGTGTCGCTGGTCGCCGTGGCCATCGCGTCCTGGGACTGCGGCATGGAGTACGACCTGTCGCCCGACGAGCGCAGCGTCGTCGCCGCCCTGCCGGGGTGGCCCCTGGCCCTCGCCGTGGCGGCTCCGGGCGTGCCCGCACCGCACGACCCGGACCCGGAGTCTTCGGGCGGGCCCGCGCTGGCCCCGCCCGACACGAGCGTCTGGGGACCGGCCCAGCGCCGTCTGGGCGCCGACGAGATCGCACTGCAGTGGGCAGTGTGGCGCGAGCAGATCGACGACGCGGAGTTCGTCGCTCCCGCAGACCGGGCCGGGTCCCTGACCGGGAACGATGAAGGTCCGTCGAGCGCGTCGGCCGACGGGAGCGGCGAACCGCAGAACGGGACGGGTGGCAAGGCTTCCCCGAGCCACAGCGGCATCCGCAGCGTTCTGGCGCAGGCACGCGCGTACGTGGACGCGCCTCCACCGCTGGGCCGGGTCCGGTCGTCCTTCGCGCCGGGCGACGCGCGCACCCTGCGGGCCGACGGTCCCGGCTGGTCGATGGTGGCCCGCACCGACGACATCGCCTTCGTGCTCCTCGACGACGAGCCCGGTGAGGTCCTGCCCGTCGGCCGGGGGCCGGAGCTTCCGGGCCTGCTGGAAGCCCTCGACAAGCTGGCGGTACGCCCCCTCTGAGGTCCGGTGCTCAGAGGGAGCAGCCTCCCGGCACATGTCTTGCCTCTCCATGACGAGCCCCGGCTCCATGTGGTGCCGACCCATGGATGACGGGGTGACCGGTCCGCACGATGGGGCAGCCCTGGGCGCTCCATACGCCCGCGCTGTACCCGCCGACCCGTCGTGCCGCTGGAGGCCGTCATGCGTCTGTCCCGAGGATTTCCGCTCGTCGCCGCCGCTCTGATGGCGGCGGCCGTCACATCGTCCGTTCCCGCCACGGCTGCCTCCAGCACCGGCACCGGCGGGCATTGTGCGCACCAGGAGCGCGTGCGGGTGCCGGGCGCGGCCTTCCAGCAGGCCGCCTGTCTGCCCGATCTGACCACCACCGGGCTGACCGGTACCCCGTACACCGATCCGAACGACCAGGCGGGGCTCACGGCCCGGGCGACGCGCACACCGTCCGGGGTGCCCGGGACGCAGATCGACGGCTATTTCCCGGACTCCTCCCACTTCAACACCACGCACGGCTGGGACCACGACGCCCAGTTCGTGATCAGGCTGCCGGACCGTTGGAACGGCGGCCTCGTGGTCACCGGGGCGCCCGGCACACGTAAGCAGTACGCGACGGACAAGGCGATCTCGGACCAGGTGCTGGCGCAGGGCTTCGCCTACGCCGCGACCGACAAGGGGAACAGCGGAGCCGACTTCTACCGCGACGGCAGCCGTCCCGGGGACGCGGTCGCCGAGTGGAACGCACGCACCACCCAGCTCACGCGGGCGGCCAGGCGCGCGGTCGCCCAGCGCTACGGCCACGCGCCACGCCGTACGTACATGACCGGCATCTCCAACGGCGGCTACCTCACGCGCTGGCAGCTCGAGCACCATCCGGACCTGTACGACGGCGGCGTGGACTGGGAAGGGGCGCTGTGGACGGCCGAGGGCCCGAACCTGCTCACCTCACTGCCGACGGCCGTAGCCCGGACCCTGGGCTCGGCAAGCGACGCGGACCTGTACGCGGTCGGCTTCGCGCGGGGCTCGGAGTTCCTGTGGCCGTACCACGGGCAGGCGTACTGGGGCGTGACGCAGAAGACCTACCGAGCCGCGTTCGACCCGGCCTACGACCCTGCCTGTCCCGGACCGTCCGCCGGGACCACGCCGGAGCAGATCCTGGCGCCCTGCGCCTCGGACGCGGTGTACGACTACGCGGCCCGTCCCGCCTCCGTGCACCGCGCCGTGGCCCGTGTGGCCCTGACCGGACGGATCGGCAAACCCCTGATCACGCTGCACGGCGATCTCGACGCGCTGCTGCCCCGCGCGGCGGACTCGGACGTGTACGCGCGCATGGTCGACGCGAGCGGACGGGGCGGGCTGCACCGGTACTACACCATCCAGGGCGGCACGCACGTCGACGGACTGTACGACACCTATCCCGACCGGCTGCGGCCGATCCTGCCCTGCTACCGGTCGGCGCTCGACACGCTGGTGGCGTGGGTGGAGCGCGGTGTCCGACCGCCCGCGGACCGGACCGTCGGCAGGCCCGCGAGCGGCGATGTGGTCGACTCCTGCGCCCTGGGCGGGAACGCGCGGGCGCGGTAGCGCTTCAGCGGCCGAGCTCCTTGCGGGTGACGCGGCGCAGCCGGCGTCGCTGCGAGGGGTCCAGGGCGAGGTACGCGGCGACCGGGACTCCGAGCACTATCAGGACGGCGGCCCACCAGGGCAGCCAGATCAGCAGGATGAGTCCGACCGCCACGCCTCCTGCGGCGATCTTCGCGTTCTTCGACATCTGTCGCCTCCTTCGCGGCCACTGCCGCTCTCTGTCGTGAGAACGGGCCCGCGCTCCCAGCGGTTCCGGACCGCGACCCTGAGACGTCCCTGAGGCGCACCCCTACTGGTCGTGCGGGGCCCGCTCTCCTCGGCCCCGCGCGGCACCCCGGTCCACCGCGCCCTGGGACCACCCGTCCTTCCGGTGGCCCACACCACCGCACCAATTGTTCCCGGTAGGCCGCCGCTGTGCTGTACCCTCGGCGACCCAACTCCAAGTAGTCAAATTTGAGGAATCAGCTTGGCTGTGCAGAGAACTCCCGCGGCATCACCATCCGAGATCTCCGAACTGGCCCGCTGCTGTGCGGTGTTCGTACCCTCGGACCCCGCCCGCGCGGGCCGGGTCGCCTTCTGGCACCCCGACGGCCGTACTCCGCCGGCCGTGGTCCCGGAACCCGTCGAAGAGGTGACCGTCGTCCTCCCCCTCAGCGGTGGCGTGGAGGCGGTGACCGTGCCCGCCGTCCTGCTCCCCGTGCGCACGGCCCTGCCGATCCTCACGCACGCGCGTGCCACCGGACACGGGCACCGGGCCACCGTGTTCTGGGGCGCGGCGTCCGTCCTGGGCCTGCACCTCGTGGCACGGGGCCTGCTGCTGCCCGGCCTGTCCGCCGGCGACCACGACGCCTGGCGCGCGGCACCACTGCGCGGCCGAGACGCCGAGCACGTCCGGGCGCTGGCCGCCTCGATGCCGCCCGAGGCGCACGCCGTCCCCCTCGACGGCACCGAGCGGCCGCGGCTGCCCGACCCCGAGCATCTGCTGCGCGGCTTCCTGGACGCGGTGGCCGACACACTGCCCCGCTCCCCTGCCGCGCCCCTCCTCACGGGCGGCCCCGCCTACGCCACCAGGGAACCGCGGCACGTTCCGGAGCTGCGGGCGTGGACCGCCGACGTCGCCGCGGGTCACGACGCGGGCGCAAGGATCTCGCTGCGCGTGGAGGTGCTTGGGCTCGAGTCCGCCGGGCGGCACGACGCCGAGCCGCGGTTCCGCGCGGTGCTTCAGGTGCACGACGTCGACGATCCCGCGCAGGTCGCCGACGCCGCCGACGTGTGGGCCGGCTCGGGCCGCACGGGCCAGGCGTTCGGTCCCGGGGTGCGGACGGACGTCCTGCTCGCCCTGCGCCGCGCGGCCCGTTCGTGGCCGGCGCTGACGCCGCTGCTGTCGGCATCCGCGCCGGACACCGTCGAACTCGTCTCCGAGGAGGTCGCCGAACTCCTCGGCGAGGGCGCCCGGACCCTGGCCGCCGCAGGGGTGGACGTGCACTGGCCCGCGCAGCCGGCCCGCGGACTGGTCTCCGGTCTCACGGTCGGACCTGTGGACGGGGACGGCGGCTCCGGCAGCACCGGCAGCACCGGCAGCACACTGCCGGATCCCCGAACAGCCCTGTCCGCGGACGCCCTGCTCGCCTTCGACTGGTGGTTCGCACTGGGCGGCCAACGGCTCACACGCGAGGAGCTGGACCGCCTGGCGGAGGCCAACCGGCCCCTCGTGCGGCTGCGCGACCAGTGGATCCTCGTCGACCCCGCCGAGTTGCGCCGCGCCCGGGACCGACAGGACCGGAAGATCAGCCCCGTGGAAGCGCTGGGCGCCGCCCTGACCGGCTCGGCGGAGGTCGACGGCCACCAGGTCGAGGTCCGCCCCACGGGATGGCTGGCAGCCCTGCGGGACCGGCTGGCGGACCCTGAGGCAGGGGAACCGGTCGGGCAGCCGGCCGCGCTCGCCGCCCGCCTGCGCGACTACCAGCTGCGCGGGCTCGACTGGCTGGTCCGGATGACGTCCCTGGGACTGGGCTGCTGCCTGGCCGACGACATGGGGCTCGGCAAGACGATCACACTGATCGCGCTGCATCTGCACCGCCGGAGCGACCCGGCGTCCGCCGGACCGACCCTCGTGGTGTGCCCCGCGTCGCTGATGGGCAACTGGCAGCGGGAGATCGAGAAGTTCGCGCCCGGCACGCCCATACGGCGCTTCCACGGCTCCCGGCGCGATCTGGAAGCCCTGGGTGACGGCGAGTTCGTCCTCACCACGTACGGCACCATGCGCCTGGACGCGCCGCGCCTGGCCGAGGTGGCGTGGGGCATGGTCGTGGCGGACGAGGCCCAGCACGTGAAGAACCCCTACTCGGCGACGGCCCGGCGGCTGCGCTCCATCGGCGCACGCGCACGCGTGGCACTCACCGGCACCCCCGTCGAGAACAACCTGTCCGAACTGTGGGCGATCCTCGACTGGGCGACGCCCGGACTGCTGGGCCGGCTCGGCACCTTCCGCACCCGCTACGCGGCGGCCATCGAGAGCGGTCGGGACCCGGCCGCCGCCGAGCGCCTCGCCCGGCTCGTCGGCCCGTTCCTGCTGCGGCGCCGCAAGTCCGACCCGGGGATCGTGCCCGAACTGCCGCCGAAGACCGAGACCGATCGCGCGGTGTCGCTCACCGTGGAACAGACGGGGCTGTACGAGGCCCTGGTGCGCGAGACACTCGCGGCGATCTCCGGCGCCGACGACATGGCGCGCCGAGGGCTGATCGTGAAGCTGCTGACCGGTCTGAAGCAGATCTGCAACCATCCGGCGCAGTTCCTCAAGGAGGACCTGCCGAGGATCGCCGGCCGGTCCGGGAAACTGGAGCTACTGGACGAACTGCTCGGCACCATCCTCGCCGAGGGGGCGAGCGTCCTGGTGTTCACCCAGTACGTGCGGATGGCACGCCTGATCGAGCGGCACCTGGCCGCACGCGGTGTGCAGTCGCAGTTCCTGCACGGCGGGACAGCCGTCGCCGAGCGGGAGGCCATGGTCCGGCGCTTCCAGGCCGGCGAAGTACCCGTTTTCCTGCTGTCGTTGAAGGCGGCGGGCACCGGACTCAACCTCACGCGCGCGGAGCACGTCGTGCACTACGACCGCTGGTGGAACCCCGCTGTCGAGGCCCAGGCCACCGACCGGGCGTACCGCATCGGGCAGAACCGGCCCGTGCAGGTGCACCGGCTCATCGCCGAGGGAACGATCGAGGACCGTATCGCCGAACTGCTGCACCGCAAGCGGGATCTGGCCGACGCGGTACTGGGGACGGGCGAGAGGGCGCTCACCGAACTGACGGACGCGGAGCTGGCCGACCTGGTGGAGCTGCGAGGAGGATCGCGATGACGGAGCACCGTGCCGACCAGGAGCGTACGTTCCCCGCGCTGCCGCCCGCGCGGGGGCGGGGTTTCGCCCGCACGTGGTGGGGCCAGGCCTGGCTGAAGGCGCTCGAGGACACGGCCCTGGACGGCAAGCAGGTGAAGACCGGCCGCAGACTCGCCCGCGCCGGCGCGGTGGGCGCGGTCTCGGTACGCCCGGGCCGCATCACGGCCGTGGTGCACGACCGCGATCGTACGGCGCACCGCGCGGACGTGCTGCTGGAAGAACTGTCCGACGGCGAGTGGGACCGGTTCCTGGATGTCGTCGTCGAACGGTCCGGGCACCTGGCGGCGCTGCTCGACCGGGACCTGCCGCCGTCCCTCGCCGAGGACGCCGCGGCCGCGGGGATCGAACTGCTGCCCGGGATCGGGGATCTGGAACCCGAGTGCGACTGCGGCGCCTGGGACCACTGCGGGCACACCGCGGCACTGTGCCACGTGGTGGCGCGGCTGCTGGACCAGGATCCGTTCGTGCTGCTGCTGATGCGCGGCCGCGCTGAGCGACTCCTGTCAGCCGACCTCCAAGGCCGTGACACCACGGACGACGCGGGGCCGTCGGCGCCGGACGGCGTGGACGCCGCGGAGGCGTACGCGGCGGGGTACGCGCTGCCTGAGCTGCCGCCCCTGCCGGAGCTGCCCGCGGAGCCGGGCCTGCCGCCCACCCTGGACACCGGGGCCCCGCCGGCGCCGGGGGTCGATCCCACCGCGCTGGAGATCCTGACCGCGCGGACGGCGGCGGCGGCGCACCAGTGGCTCGGCGAGACGCTGAACGCCGGGACGGCGGCGCACTCGCCGATCCCGGAGCCGACCGTCGCCCAGGACGCCGTACGCCTGGCCGCGGGCGCCACCGACAGTGCCGTGCTGGACCGGCTGGCCGGAGGCTCGGGCCGCAGCAAGGAGGAGCTGGCACGAGCCGTGCTCGCCTTTCGACTGGGAGGCGCTGCGGGCCTGTCCGTGCTGGAGGAGGAGTGGGCGCCGGCCGGCGACGACCACGCACGCGCGTGCGTCGCTGTGCAGTCGGCCTGGGAGGAGGACGAGAGGCCATCGCTGCGGGCCGAGAACAACCGCTGGACCGTCGACGGGGAGGACCGCCAGCTCCGCCTGGGACGGGACGGCCGCTGGTGGCCCTACCGGAAGCGGCAGGGCCACTGGGTGCCCGCCGGGTCACCCGCCCAGGACCCGGCGACGGCGCTGGCCGTGACGACCCGTACCGAGAGCTGGGAGGAGTAGCCGGGCAGGGTGAATCTGCGTACGGCAGCCCCGCCTGGTCCGGTCGCCGTGATGGCGGGACGCCGCCGTCCGCTCACGGGAGCAGCGATTGGAGATCACTGGGGATCTCGCTCGGCAGACCACTCGGGAAGCCGGAGGGCAGGGAGCCGGGGAGCCGGGTCGGCAGCTCGGTGGGGAGGCTGAGGGTCGGGGCGGGTGCTCGTCCCGTGAGCCGCTCCCCGAGGAAGCGAGCACCAGCACCAAGGCGACCGCACCGACGGCGGCCAGCACGGTGAGGAGGCGGGATGGCCATGGCGCCCATCGTCGCCGTCGGCCGGACAACGCGCGGGCCCCGCGCGGAAGTCGATACGAACCCATGCCGTGACTCCTCCCCCGATAAATCCGGGGGGCTTTTCCTGTCGGTGGCTAGGCCACGTCGGGAAGGGCCAGCCCGGCCCTGAGTGCGACGTTCCATGCGCCTACCCGGTCCGCGTGGTCGCGGTGGTCAC
>NZ_JBIVPK010000066.1:0-29651 GCF_044754605.1 Streptomyces sp. NPDC093064 | reverse complement strand
ACCTGGCGCCGCCACCATCAAGCCGTCGCGCAAGCCTGTCACCAGCGGCGACACGTTCTCCAGGACCAGCCATGACCGGAACTACAGCTGCGGTGTGAGTACGAGTGATCATGTGCGGCATCGACTTGGCTCCCGCATATCCGCAGCCTTCCCTGGGAGCCAGCGCCAGGAAGGGGTCGATATTGCTGCTACCGGGATAAAAGGTTAGCCTGCCCTAAGCTATTTAGGTGATCCCGGGGTTGAGGATGTCGATGGTCTCAGTGCAGTTGGGTGCGCGTCAGAGCGGTCCGTCCGTGCCGACGGATTCAGCGGGGGATGCGCGACTGGCCGACCTACGACCCGGGATGAGTGGCCAGGTGATCGACATCGACGAGTCGGTCGAGCCGAGCACCGCGCGACGACTGTTCGACCTGGGGTTCGCCCCCGGCGCGGAGGTCACCGTGCTGCGGAAGGCGCCGCTGGGCGACCCTGTTGTCTTCCAGGTCGTGGAGTACGAGGTGGCACTGCGCAAAGCGCAGGCCGTCGGCATCCATGTACGGCGCATTGCATGAGCGCGCACTGCGGTCCGGTGGCCCAGACGGTCACTGGCAATACTCGTCTGGCTCTGGTCGGCAGCCCGAACTCGGGCAAGAGCACGCTTTTCAATGCCCTGACCGGCCTGCGGACCAAGACCGGTAACTACCCCGGAGTGACCGTCGCGCGCTATGAGGGGTTGGCGCGTGTCGGCGAGCACGAGGTGGTCATCGAGGATCTGCCCGGCACTTACAGCCTCGACCCGATCAGCCCGGACGAGCAGGTCGTCGCTGATGTGCTCGACCCGGACAACCCGGACCTCGGCACACCCGACGGGATCCTCGTCACGATCGACGCGACAACGCTGCGTCGTTCCCTCGGGCTGCTCGCCCAGGTCATGCAGACCGGTCTGCCGATCTGTGTGGTGCTCACCTTCCGTGACGAACTGGCCCGTCGCGGCGGCACCCTCGACGTCTCGGCCCTCCGCCGTGCGCTGGGTGTGCCGGTCGTCGCGGTGACGAGCGGATCACGCAACGACCTGGCGCAGTTGCAGTCCACGCTGCTCGACTTGGCCGCATGGGAGCGACCGGTCGTCCCGCCGCCCACCGACCCCTCGCAGAGACGGGCCTGGGTGGAGTCGCTGCTGCAGAGCGCGGGCTACGAGGTACCCGAGGTCGATCACCGCACCCGGCGCATCGATGCCGTGCTGCTGCACCCGCTGTGGGGCACGCTCATCTTCTTCGCGACCATGTTCGCGTTCTTCCAGATCATCTTCACCGTCGCGACACCGCTGCAGGACGCGGTGCAGAGCCTCTTCGACTGGCTCGGCACGCTGGTCACCGACTACGTCTCGAACCCGTTGCTCTCCGGCTTCCTCGGCAACGCCCTGATCGGCGGCCTGGGCAGCGTACTGGTCTTCCTGCCCCAGATCGCCCTGCTGTTCCTCATGATCTCGCTGCTGGAGGGCAGCGGTTACCTTTCCCGTGCGGCCTTCCTGATGGACCGGCTCATGTCCAAGGCCGGGCTGGAGGGCCGGGCGTTCGTCGCCCTGCTCTCCTCCCTCGCCTGCGCCATCCCCGGCATCATGGCCACCCGCTCCCTGCCGTCGGCCAAGGACCGCTTCGCGACCATGATGGGCGCGCCGCTGATGACCTGCTCGGCGCGCCTGACGGTCTATGTGCTGCTGACCGGCCTGTTGGTGAGCCCCGGTACCAGCGTCGGTCCCTTCGGCGCCCAGGGCATCGTCATGTTCGCGCTGTACCTCGTCGGTGCGCTCTCGGCCATGGCGACGGCCTGGGTCTTCAAACGGTTCAGCAGTCGGGGCGGGCCGGTGCTGCCGTTCTATATGGAGATGCCGTCCTACCGGTTGCCGCGGCCGCGGTCGGTGATCGAGGCCATGTGGAGCGCCTGCAAGGGCTTCCTGCACAAGGTCGGCCGCATCATCCTGCTGGTCACGATCGGTCTGTGGCTGCTGCTCAGCCTGCCCATGCACAGCGATGCCCAACTGCGCTCCGCCGGCGTCGACCCGGCCGACCGGACCGCGGTCCAGGCCTACGAGGTCGACCACAGCTACGCCGCCGACATCGGTCACGCCATCGAACCCGTCTTCGAACCCCTCGGCTTCGACTGGCGGATCAACATCGGCGTGCTGGGATCGCTGTCCGCCCGCGAGGTGTTCGTCGCCACCCTCGGCCAGGTCGCCGCCGCCCAGAACCCCGACCAGCCGGCCGAAACCCTGTCCCACATGACCTACACCGACGGGCCGCATCAGGGAGAGAAGCTCTTCACCCCGGCCACGACGGCCGCCTTGCTCGTCTTCTTCCTCTACGCGCTGCAGTGCATGTCGACCGTCGGGGTCATGCGCCGTGAGACCGGCTCGTGGAGATGGCCCGCGGTCGCCTTCGGCTATATGTTCGTGCTGGCCTGGACCATGGCCTTCCTGACGCACACCGTCGTGGGACTGCTGGCATGAGCGTCATCCCGATGCACCCCGAGGCCACGGCCGACCCGCAGGCCGTCCGCTGGGTGATCCCCGCCGGCACGCTGCCGGTCGTCGGAGAGATCGCCGAGGCACCGGACGAGCTCGGGACAATGCTCCACTCCGAAGACGTCACCTCCATCGAGGTGGAGACACAGGCCGTGGTGATCCGACTCGCCGACGGCCAGAGCTGGTCCGGCACAGGAGCGCGAGTACGCGACGCGCTCAGCGCCGCACTGCAGCACCCCCAGCGGTGGCGGCCGGCCGACGTGGTCACCGAGGACGACATGCTGCGCGCCGCACTGCAGGACGTCCTGGACGGATCCGCCGGCGACTACATCCGCTCCCACGGCGGCGAAGTGACGATCGTCTCCGCCCACGACCGCCACGCGGAGGTGCGGCTGGCGGGCACCTGCACCCACTGCCCGGCCGCCGGATTCACCCTCCACTCCCGCCTCGAATCGGAACTGCGCGCCCGCTTCCCCGACCTGGTCGAGCTCCGCGCCACGGAGGAGCCCGGCAAGGCGCCAAGGCGCACATGGCTCACCCTGCGCCGCCGCAGCGCGTGACCGTCCACGGCGGGGGCGGCGACCAGCCTGTCGACCGGCCGTTGGATGACCTGGCCGCGACTCAGGCGAGTGGCACGACCGCTGGGGCCTGGAGGCTCGGGAGGCGTCCAGCGACCGACCGGGACCTATCCCGCCCGACCTCCGGCACGCGTGCGCATCACGCGGTGGCTGAACGCTGGGTGCCGATCGCGGAGGTGGCCCGTCGGGTCGGCAACTCCCCGAAGGTGATCCAACACCGGTATCACGGCTGCATCGACGGCTACGAGGAAGCGGCCAACGCGAAGATCACCAAGGCGCTGGAGGGGGACGGCGACGCGGCCTGATGAGTGTGTCGAAGGTGTGTCGCGATCACTGAGAGACAGTCAGAAAGAGCGGGAGGCAGTGAGACTGGCTCCCGCTCTTTCCGGGTCGTACTCTGCGCGCTCGGCATGCCCACACCGCCCTGAGTCGGACAACAGTGACAAGTAGCACATCGGTGAGAAGTCGCACAGGGGTAAGTACTTGCTCTGCGAATGGCCTCGGGGTGAGATTGCGGCAACTTTCGAGTGGGGGTCTCACCTTGCAAGGGGATTAGCCATGCGCGGAGTTCGCGCGCGACGCCGCATCGCGGTCGCAGTGGCCTGGGTCACCACCCTCGCCAATGTCGCACTGATATCACCTGTTTTGTCCGGTTCTGCGGCCGCCGTACCCGTGCATTCGGTGCAAGGGGTCAAAGCCGTGCCGGCAGTAGCCGGGCAGCAATCGGGGACCATGGCCCGCAGCTTGCTGACCACCGAGCAGTGCCAGGCGAAGTGGCAGATCTCCTGTTACACCCCGACCCAGATCCGGCAGGCGTACAACCTGAACCCGCTGTACCGGGCGGGAGTCACCGGCAAGGGGCGCACGATCGTGATCGTGGATTCCTTCGGCTCGCCGACCATCCAGCATGACCTGGATGTCTACAGCGCCCGGTTCGGTATGAAGAGCACCCACGTCGACGTGGTCAAGTGGGGTACCGTCCCGCCCTTCGACGCCTCCAATGGCGACCACAACTTCTGGGCCGATGAGAGCACCCTTGACGTGGAGATGGCGCATGCTGTCGCCCCGGACGCGCACATCGTCCTGGTGGAGACCGGGATCAATCAGAGCGGGGACGGCACCACCGGCCTGCGAGAGATGATGGACGCCGAGAAGTCGCTCATCGACCGCGGTGTGGGCGATGTGATCAGCCAGAGCTTCGGCGCGACGGAGAACACCTTCCCCGGCTTCCGCAGCGGTGACTTCTCCAGCATTGAGAACCTGCGGTACGCCTTCAAGGACGCGGCCAGGCACGATGTGACCGTCCTCGCCGCCTCCGGCGACGACGGAGCCACCAGCCCCACCGCGAACGGCAACGCCAACTACCCGTACAAGGCCAACTCCTGGCCGTCCTCCGACCCGCTGGCCGTCTCGGTCGGCGGCACCCAGCTGCACCTGGACGCCAAGGGCGACCGCATCGCACCGGACAGCGTCTACAACGACGACGGCGCGAGCGGCGGCGGCCTGTCCCCTGTCTTCGCCCGTCCCTCGTACCAGAACGGGGTCGAGCAGGTGGTCGGCGAGCGCCGCGGCACCCCCGACGTTTCGATGTCCGCCGCGAAGAACGGCGGCGCATGGGTGTACTCCAGCTTCGACCCGAAGCGGGTCGGCTGGGATGTTTACCATGGCACCAGCGCGGCCAGCCCGCTCTTTGCGGGCATCGTGGCCCTGGCCGACCAGGTGGCCGGACACCGGCTGGGTGACATCCACCAGGCGCTGTACTCGCTGTCCGCGCGGTCCTCGCGGAACCCGTCCACCGGGATCGTGGATGTGAAGGACGGCACGAACAACAGCTACGCGGGAGTCACCGGCCACACTGCGGTGAAGGGCTACGACATGGCGACCGGCGTCGGCACGATCGACGCGGCCCGCTTCGTCCCGGCCCTCGCCAAGGAGGGCTGAGAGCATTCCTGTCCCCGAGGGGCGGGCGCCTGCCGCAGACCGCCGGGCCCCGCGCCGACCGCTCTGTGATCTTGCACGGGCTGACTTGACCCAAAACCGCAAGACGCGGTGGCGGTGGCTGAACGCCGGGGTGCCGATCGCTGAGGTGGCCCGTCGGGTCGGCATTTCCTGGAGGTGATCCACCATCGATATCACGGCTGCAGCGGCGGCCACGACGAAGCAGTCAATGTGAAGATCACCAAGGCGCTGGTCAGAGCCAGATTCTGACTGACTGGCGAGTGCCCCCGGCGAGGCGCTCGGAGCATGTGCACAGGGAGGACCGTTGGTCGGCGGCGGGCAGCTGGTGATCGAGACGGTTGTCCGGCTAAATCGGTAGGTCAGCGGCGATTGACCGCAGGTTCGGGTCCCGGCGGTAGCCTGAGGTTCCCCCGAGATGCGAGGAAGGCTGACAACAGGTCCGCGCTCGGCCAGTCGCACCACCGGCTCCAGCCCGCCGTACGCGACCAGATTCGGATCATCGAAGTGTGCGGAGACCTTCCCCCGAACGGAGTAACGCCTTAGTCCGACATGTGCGCGGTCGCGCGCCGATACCTGGTCGCAGATTTACGTAGAGTGACCAGAGTGTGCCTGACGCGTGTCTGAGCTGAAGGAACACCTCACCCATCCGGCTCCGGTAGGACGCCCAACCCTTCTCGGCGGGGGCGAGTGAATCAAAGACGGGATGACTCGGGGGGTGTTGTGGCACTGGTTTCGGCAGGACAGCAGAGCTCGGAGTCGATACCTCTTGAAGCGCGGCCCACCTGTCGCACCTCCCCCGTTCCGGGCTTGATCCGGCGTTCGGTGACGTACGAGGCGGTGATCCTGGGAAAGCGAGGCTTTCAGATGCGCAAAGCAATTTCCTCCCTGGCAGCGGCCGGCGTGCTGGGCCTGTCGATGGGCGTCCCGACAACGGCAGCCGCAGCCTCGGACTCCGGCTCGCACAGCTTCCGGGCCAGCTTGACTCCGATCCCGACGAACAACGTGACCGGCTCGGGCACCGCAACCGTGTCGCTGTCCGGTCACGAGGTCACCGTGAGGATGACAGTGAAGGGGCTCCTGGCCGGGGTTCCGCACGCGGCCCACATCCACGTCGACGGCATGGGCACGTGCCCCACCGCGGCCGCGGCCACCAACCTCAACGGGCACATCGCGATCAGCACCACCGACGGCATGAAGTCCTACGGCATGATCGGCTCCTCGCTGACCACCAGCGGCGACACTTCCCCGGCCAGCGCACTGGCGGTGCCCCGCTTCCCCGTGGGTAGCTCCTACCAGTACTCGCGCACCATCACCGTCAACAACGATGTGGCCAGCAACATCCGCGCCGGCAAGGCCGTCATCGTCGTGCACGGCATCGACTACGACGGCAGCGGCAAGTTCACCAACGTGCTAGGCCCCAGCGAGCTGGACCCCAAGCTCCCCCAGGTCGCCACCGCCCCCGCGCTGTGCGGCACGCTGAAGGCCATGCCCTCCAAGGGCGCCGCGACCCGCCGGTAGACCGTGAGCCAGGCCGGCCCGAACACCGGCGGCAGCTGCCGCCACGTGCAGCCCGAGGTGGCCGCGAAGATGATCGCGGCCAAAGCCTCACGATCACCGGCCCGTCGTCGGCCGCCACCTGTTGACCCGCGCTACCGGTTCAGGCATCGCCTAGTGCCGCCCGGTACGCCTCGTATCGAACCCAGGCGTCTTCGAACATCTCGATGGCGGCTGGGATGGCGCCGCACTCTTCGAGATAGGCGCGCTGGCCCGACCGCCCCCTCCGTGAGGGCCATTCGGGATCATTGGCGACATCGCGGGCGAGGTCGCCGATGCCACTCTCACGATCGGCTTGGGGCTTCAACCACGCTGTGAAGCCCTTCGGTTTGGGCATGTCCACATCCTTCCGCACAGCCCCCCGACGTCGTCAGGGGTGCCCTACGCGTGAGGAGTGTGTGAGTGTGTCGGAGGTGTGTCGCGTGTATCGCAGATGGTGCGCGGACAGTGAGAGACAACGAGAAAGAGCGGGAGTCAGTGAGACTGACTCCCGCTCTTTCAAGTTGGCATTCGCACTGGTCAGAGCTTGATTCTTGCTGGCTGACTGGCGAGTGCCCCCGGCAGGATTCGAACCTGCGCACACGGCTCCGGAGGGCGTCTGGGAATCCGGCGTCATTGCTGGTCAAGGACCTGTGTCACGTAAAAAGGCTCGGCCGAGTCCACAGATGGTCCATGACCGCCGACGAGTTTTAGTCCGCCGGTGTACGGAATTCGGCCCGCTGGGCTCCCCTGGATGTAGATGCGGGGGTAGCCCGAGGTTGACGTGGGTAACGGCTCGGAGACGTCTGACCCATTTTTGCCCGCGGGGCAAGATCACAGTTGCAGCACAAGTATCGAATGCGTGTGTAGTGTGAAGATAGCGTGTGTCTTCGTTGGGTTCCTCTGTGCGGCGGTGGTGGGGGCCAAGGCATCTTTGCTGCGCGCAGCGTTCCCTTGCCGGTCGGACGGGTACTCAGACGACGCAAAGTGCCAAGTGATCTCAGTGGAGTTGCAGCGATCGGGGAGTGACCTCGGGGCGTAGAGGGCCTACGCTGATGATGGGATTACCTGACGGTACATCAGGAGTCCTGCAGGTGAAGTGCTGTGGCTTGGGGAGGCGACAGATGGGGGGCATGCGTTTGCAGTTGGGGGACCTCGCTCCGGGCACGGTGGTCGGTGGCGTGGTTCCGGGGGCGGAAGTCACGGTAGTGGCGGTAGAGATGTTCGGGGGGGCCGCTGCCCGGCTCACCTATCGTCGTGCGGACGGCTCGGTGGATGAGCGGATCCTCTATGGCGAGGGGGAGAGCGAGCTCACCATCGGCGAGCCCGGGGCGCGTGATCGAGGGTTCGACGCTGACGCTGAGTTGTTCCGTTTGGCTGCCGAGGCCCTGCGTATACGTATGGCTGCCCGCGGAGATGCGATGCTCGCGGTGTCCACGAGCCTGCTGGATCCGCTTCCCCATCAGATCCAAGCGGTTTATAACGAGTTGCTACCGCGTACGCCGCTGCGGTTCCTGCTAGCCGACGACCCCGGCGCAGGAAAAACGATCATGGCGGGCCTGTACGTTAAGGAACTCGCCCTACGCGGAGACCTGGAGCGCTGCCTGATCGTTGCGCCCGGCGGCCTGGTCGAGCAGTGGCAAGACGAGTTGCAAGAAAAGTTCGGCCTGGACTTCACGCTGCTGTCGAAGCAGCTGGTAGAGGCCACCGTGGATGGCAACGTCTTCGACAAGCACCCCAGGTTGATCGCCCGTATGGACGCCCTTGCCCGCTCCGAGGACCTGCAGAGCCGCCTGGCCGAGTCCAGCTGGGACCTAGTGGTCGTGGATGAGGCTCACCGCATGAGCGCTCACTACTTCGGTGCCGAGCTAAAAACCACCAAACGCTACGAGCTTGGCCGTCTTCTTGGCCGGGTCACCAGGCACCTGTTGCTGATGACCGCCACCCCCCATGCGGGCAAGGAAGAAGACTTCCAGCTATTCATGGCCCTGCTGGACGGAGACCGCTTCGCCGGCAAGTACCGGGACGGCGTGCACCAGCACGACGCTTCTGGCCTGATGCGCCGCATGGTCAAGGAGGAGCTACTAACCTTCGACGGCAAAAAACTCTTCCCCGAGCGCCGCGCCTACACCGTTCCCTACGAACTGTCGTCGGCCGAGCAGGAGCTGTATGAGCAGGTCACCCGCTACGTGCGGGAGGAGATGAACCGCGCCGAGCGGCTCGATGGCCGCCGCGGCAACCAGGTCGGCTTCGCCCTCACTGTGCTCCAGCGCCGCCTGGCTTCCAGTCCCGAGGCCATCGCCAAATCCCTGGAACGGCGCCGCCGGCGGCTGGAAGCCAAGCGCGCCGAGCTGCTCGCTGCCCGGCACACCGCCGCACCGGACGCGAGTGGCGCCTCCGTCCCGCCCCACCAGGACACCGTGCTGAGCACCCTGAGCGGGGGCGAGGACGGCCAGAACTGGGACGCCGAACTCGAGGACCTGACCGGCGCGGAACTGGAGGAGGCGGAGGAACAGGTCGTCGACTCCGCCTCGGCCGCGCTCACCGTCGCCGAGCTGGAGCAGGAGATCGGGCAGCTGCGGGGGCTGGAACAGGCCGCCGCGAGCGTGCTGGCCCTGGGAGAAGACCGCAAGTGGCGGGAGCTGTCCGGGCTGCTCCAGGACAACCCCCACCTGCGCGACGCCGACGGCCGCCCGCGCAAGCTCATCGTGTTCACCGAACACCGCGACACGCTGGAGTATCTGGCCCGCAGGGTCCGCGCCCTGATCGGCCGCGCCGATGCGGTGGTGGCCATCCACGGCGGCACCCCCCGCGAGCAGCGGCGTGCGATCCGCGATCGGTTCAACCAGGACCCGGACGTGCGGGTGCTGCTGGCCACCGATGCGGCCGGCGAGGGGTTGAACCTGCAGCGCGCCCACCTCATGGTCAACTACGACCTGCCGTGGAACCCCAACCGCATCGAGCAGCGCTTCGGCCGCATCCACCGCATCGGCCAGGCGGAGGTCTGCCACCTGTGGAACCTGGTCGCCGACAACACCCGGGAGGGTCAGGTCTTCCACCGTCTGCTGGACAAGATTGAGCAGCAGAACAAGGCCTACGACGGCAAGGTCTACAACGTCCTCGGCGAGATCTTCGACGGACAGCCGCTGCGCGAGCTGCTCGTGCGCGCCATCCGCTACGGCGACCGACCCGAGGTCAAGGCCCAGCTCGATGAGGTCATCGACGCCCGGGTCGGGCAGCGCGCCGTCGACCTGATCCAGGGCCTGGCGCTCGACGCCCAGGTCATGGGCCTGGAGGACGTTGACGCCATCCGTCTACGGATGGAGGAAGCCCAGGCCCGCCGCCTGCACCCGCACTACGTGCAGGCGTTTTTCCGGGACGCCTTCGAACGTGCCGGGGGGCGGCTGATGCCTCGGGAGGCCGACCGCTTCGAGATCACCCACGTGCCAGCGGCCCTGCGCGACCCTGCCCGGTTCACGGGCCTCAGCGGCGCCGTGCAACGCAAGTACGAACGAGTCTGCTTCGACCGCGACCGCATCAGCGCCACTGGCAAGCCCCGCGCAGACCTGATCGCCCCCGGCCACCCGCTCTTCGACGTTGTCCTCGACCAGGTCATAGCTCAGCACGCCGACCTGCTCAGCCGCGGCGCAATCCTCGTCGACGCCGCCGACGCAGGCGAGCAGCCCCGGCTGCTCGTGGCCCTCTCGCAGGAGATCACCGACGGGCACGGCCGCACCGCCGACCGGGCCTTCGCCTTCACCGAACTTCTGCCCGACGGCACCGCCAGGAACGCCGGCCCCGCCCCATACCTGGACTACCGCCCGCCGACACCGGTCGAGGCCCAGGCCGCCCAGGCCCTACTTGACCAGGCCTGGCTGCACGACGGCGGCGAAGCCGCCGCCCTGGACTGGGCCATCCGCGAAGCACTGCCCGAACACCTGCGACGGGCACGCGACGGCCTCCTGCCAGCTATCACCCGTACCCGGGCCCAGGTCGAACAGCGCCTGAAACACGAGATCAACTACTGGCACGCGCAAGCCGGAAAACTCGAACAGGATCTTGCCGCCGGCAAACGCGTGCGCCACAAGCCGGACAAGGCCCGAAACTGGGCCGAAGAGCTGGAACATCGGCGCACCAAGCGCCTGCAGGAGCTGGACAAGGACGCCGCCCTTCACCCCCGACCCCCTGTCGTGGCTGGCTGTGCCCTGGTGGTACCGGTGGGCTGGCTCGCCAAGGCCTTGGGCGCGACCGGACTGGCGCCGATGCGGGCGAGCGACGGTTACGAGACCGACCGGCGGGCTGTCGCCGCGGTGCTCCGGGCCGAAAAAGAACTCGGGCGCATCCCCGAGGAAATGGCACACAACAACCCCGGTTACGACATTCGCTCACTCACGCCGGACGGTCACCTCATCCACATCGAGGTCAAGGGACGCCGGGCCGGTGCCCAGGACTTCTATGTGAGCCGCAACGAGGTGCTGGTTGCCAAGAACCGCGGCGACCAACATCGGCTCGCGCTCGTGGCCGTCCACCCCGACGGGCCCGAGCACGATGATCTGCGCTACTTGATCGATGCTTTCGCCGACACCGAGTTCGGCGATCTGAGAACCGAAGGCATCGTCCTGAATTGGCACGATGCCTGGACCAAAGGAGGAGCTCCGCTATGAGCGCCGTGAACGAGAACAACGCGACACCGCGCCGGCGGAAGCTCATCGAGGTTGCTCTGCCCCTAGAGGTGATCAACCGAGAGGCTGCCCGGGAAAAGTCCATTCGGCACGGGCACCCCTCCACGCTGCACCTGTGGTGGGCCCGGCGACCCCTCGCTGCTGCGCGCGCGGTGCTCTTCGCTCAGCTCGTGGACGACCCATCCTCCCACCCGGACAAGTTCCCCACCGAGGAAGACCAGCAGCGCGAGCGGTCCCGGCTGTTCAACCTCATCGAGCGCATGGTGCCGTGGGAGGCCACCCACGACGAGCGCATCATGCGTGAAGTGCGCGAGGAGATACAGAGGTCCTGCGGCGGTAACCCACCACCTGTGCTCGACCCCTTCGCAGGCGGTGGAACGATCCCGCTGGAGGCCCAGCGGCTCGGGCTCGAGTCACACGCGAGCGACCTCAACCCCGTGCCGGTTCTCATCAACAAGGCGATGATCGAGATACCGCCGAAGTGGGCTGGCCAGCCGCCGGTCTCGGCTGTGCGGCAGGAGAAGCTGGACGGTACGTGGTCCGGCGCCCGTGGACTTGCTGCAGACGTCGCGTACTACTCCCGACTCATGCGTGAGATGGCCGAGCAAGAGGTCGGTCACCTCTATCCCAAGGTGCGGATGCCCGACGGCACGACGTTGCCCGCGGTGGCGTGGTTTTGGGCCCGTACAGTGCAGTGCCCGAACCCTGCCTGCGGCAGCCCTGCTCCGCTGATCAACAGTTTCCTGCTGTGCAACAAAGCCAAGAAGAAGGTACGGCTCGTCGTTGAGGAGACCCGTCCCGGAATGGCACCTCGGTTCGGAGTCGAAGACGGTGACGGCGACTCCGAGGCTCCCACCGTGGAGCGCACTAGCGGGCGATGCCTGACCTGTGGCGAGTCGTTTCCCCTGAGCTACGTCCGCGCGCAGGGCAAGCTCGGTCAGATCACGGACACTCCGCTAGCCATCGCCACGGCCGGTAAACGTCAGCGGCACTACGTGCCGTTCGACGAGCAGCAGGTGCAGGCCGCATCTGGGCTAGAGCGACCTGACGTGCTTGACACCGATCTACCTGGCAAGGTGGCAGGGTTCCGTGTACAGGCGTACGGCATCCTCAAGCACCACCAGCTTTTTCTCGACCGCCAGTTGGTCACGCTTGAATGCTTGAGCCGCAAGGCCCAGTTGGCCTGGCAGCAGGCGGAGAAGGATGCACTCGACCAAGGCATGAGCGCCGAGCGGGCCTCGGATTACGCGCGCAGCGTCGGGGTGTACCTGGCCCTGGCGGTCAGCCGTGCCGCGAACCGCATGTCGCAGTTGTCTTTCTGGCACGCGGGAGGCGAGAAGGTTGAGCAGGTGTTCGCTCGCCAGGCGCTCAGCTTCATCTGGACGACTGCCGAGGCAAACCCGTTCAGCGACTCCTCAGGCAACTTCCTCGGGCAGGTCGAATACCTGGTCAACGCCCTTAAGGAGCTCCCTGCCGACCCTCAGGGCCACGTTGTGCAGTCGGACGCGCGTACTGCAACGATCCCTGCCGGAGGCGTCGTCAGCACCGATCCTCCCTATTACGACAACGTCATCTACGCGGACCTCTCCGACTTCTTCTACGTCTGGCTCCGCCAGACACTCAGGCCTCTGGGACTCGACGAACTGAGCACCGTCCTCACCCCGAAGGCGGCCGAGCTAGTTGCGGAGACCACCCGTCACGCCTCCAAGCAGGAAGCCAGCCGGTACTTCGAGAAGGGCTTCATCGAGGTCTTCGACAACATCCGAGCCCAGGCGTCTGGCGATTATCCGATCACTGTCTACTACGCCTTCAAGCAGCAGGAGACCAGTAGCAGCGAAGGCACCGCATCCACCGGCTGGGAGACGATGCTCGAGGGACTGATCCAAGCCGGATACGAGGTGACCGCCACCTGGCCGATGCGCACCGAGCAGCAGGGCGGACTGCGCACGAACGGACGGAACTCCCTGGCCTCCTCCATCGTCCTCGCCTGCCGCCCACGTCCGCAGAGTGCCGGGTCTACGACCCTGCGTGGCTTCGTCAATGCTCTCCGGGACGAGCTGCCGCAGGCCGTTCGGGATCTGCAATCCGGGAATGTTGCACCGGTCGACCTGGCACAGTCGGCAATCGGCCCCGGCATGGCTGTCTACTCCCAATATTCCAAGATCACGGAGCCGGACGGTTCTCCCATGCGCGTGCGCACCGCTCTCGCGTTGATCAACGACGTACTCGCCGAGGTGCAGTCCGAGCAGGAAGGGGACGTGGATAACGACACCCGCTGGTGCCTGGACTGGTTCAAGCAGTACCAGTGGGACCAAGGCCCCTATGGCGACGCCGAGACTCTCAGTAAGCGTTACATCACGTCGATCAGCGGTCTGGAGGACGCCGGGGTGCTCAAGGCCCGTGGAGGAAAGGTCGGGCTTCACAAGCCGGCCGATCTGTCCACTGCCTACGACCCAACGGTAGATCACCGCATTTCGGTCTGGGCTGTGACCCTGCACCTGTCACGCCTCCTCGAGAGCAAGGGTGGCGTAGAGGCCGCCGGGACGCTCTTGGCGCAAGCACGGGCCCGGATCGATGAAGACGCTGCCCGCGAACTTGCCTACCTTCTCTACCGCGTCTGCGACGCCAACAACTGGTCGGAGAGCGGCGGGCGGTTCAACAACCTTGTTAGTTCCTGGCCGGATCTGCAGATGGCAGCGCGCGCGGCAGGGAAGCGAGGCGGCGGCATGGCTTCCCAGTCGGAGCTGTTTACCGGCAGTAGCGACGAGGACGAGGACCAGTTGTTCTGACGGTCGCCGAAAGGCGAGGCAGGGGGAGGGTCACGTGCAGAACGACGACACCACGCACGGTGGGGTACCGGGCGTGGCGGACAGGATAGGCAGGACGGCAAACACGATGGCATTCAGCAACCGCGACCGGATCGGCCGGATGATCGAACTGCTACCCGACGGGCTGCTCCCGCTCGTCGAACGGGAGATGACCCGGAGGCAGGGCGAGACCTGGTTCGATGACGCTGTTGCGACGGCTCGGGAGGGCGGCTTCAGTCTGACCTCCAAGCAGGATCCACAGTTCCTGCTGCAGGCCATGCTGCGGAACTGGGCTGCCTACTTCCGCCACGCTCTGCCGCCGTCCGCCCGCAACTACGTCGGCGAGTTGAACGACATCCGCAACAAGTGGGCGCACAACGAGCCCTTCAACTCCGACGACACCGGCCGCGCCCTGGACACCGCCGAGCGGTTGCTGACCGCGGTCGGAGCCGGGAAGGACCTCATCGAGCAGGTGCGCCGCTCCCGGCTGGAGCACCAGAGGGCCGTGATCGAGGCGGAGACCAAGCGCGCCACCCGCGAGGCTGCCGCCGCCCCGGCCGTGGCGGCGGAGGGTCTCAAGCCCTGGCGTGCGGTCCTCACCCCGCATCAGGATGTAGCCCGGGGGGATTTCAACGCCTCGGAGTTCGCCGCCAACCTCGCTCAGGTCGCCCAGGGGGAGGGTGCCCTCGAGTACACCGACCCGGTGGAGTTCTTCCAGCGCACCTATCTGACCGAGGGCTTGCGGGAGCTGCTCGGCAAGTCGCTGCGTCGTGTATCCGGCGATGACAATGCTCCGCCGACGTTCAACCTGCAGACCAACTTCGGTGGCGGCAAGACCCACTCGATGCTGGCCCTGTACCACCTGTTCGCCCCAGGGCTTCAGCCGCAGCAGCTGCCGCAGGAGATGCACGAGCTGATCGCCGAGGCTCCCTCCGGTCTGCCGAAGCAGCCGGTGCGCCGGGTGGTCCTAGTCGGCACGTATTTCAGCCCGGGGCAGTCAGAGGTCAAGGCCGATGGCACCCGGGTCAACACCCTGTGGGGTGAGCTGGCCTGGCAGCTCGGCGGCCGTACCGGGTACGACATCGTGGCCGAGGCAGACCGTACCGGCACCAACCCGGGCGCGGCGCTGCAGGATGTGATTGCCGCGTACGCCCCGTGCCTGATCCTTGTCGACGAGTGGGTCGCCTATGCCCGGCAGCTCGTTGACGCCGAGCACCTATCGGGGGGATCGTTCGAGACTCACTTCACCTTCGCCCAGACCCTCACCGAGGCAGTGCAGGCCGTCTCGGGGGCCCAGCTGATCGTCTCCATTCCCGCTTCCGATGACGGCACCATCGACGCGGACGAGAACGAGATCGGCGGTCCGGCCGGACGGCACGCGCTGGAGCGGCTGCAGCGCATCTTGCATCGCATAGCTGAGCCATGGCGGCCGGCGAAAGCCGATGAGTCCTTCGAGATCGTGCGCCGTCGCCTGTTCGAGTCGCCGAGCGGCAGCGCGCAGGCCGACATCAACAAGGTGGCGCGGCTGTTCACCCAGTTCTACGCCGGACACAAGGCGGACTTCCCCTCCGGCGCGGACAGCACCGAGTACGAGAATCGCATCAAATCCACCTACCCGATCCACCCCGAGCTGTTCGCCCGGCTGTATGAGGACTGGTCCACCCTCGAGCGCTTCCAGCGCACCCGCGGAGTGCTGCGGTTGATGAGCGCCGTCATCCACGCACTGTGGCGGGACGGCAACCAGAGCGCGATGATCATGCCGGGTGACATTCCGCTCAACGACCAGAGGGTGGTCGGAGAGCTAACCCACTACCTCGAGGACCGGTGGAAGCCCATCCTCGACGCCGACGTGGACGGCGTGAACTCCACGCCGGTCCAGATCGACCAGGAGAAGACCTTCCTGGGGGAGCGCGCCATGACCCGGCGCATCGCACGCACGCTGTTCATGGGCTCGGCAGCCACGCTGAAGGCCGCAACCAAGGGCCTGGACGAGCCGCACGTGCGCCTGGGGATGGCCATGCCCGGCGACAGCATGGGCAATTTCCGCACCGCCCTGAACACCCTGGCCGACCGGTCCACCTACCTGTACTCGGAGGGGGAGCGCTACTGGTACGACACCCAGGCCAGTGTCACCCGGATCGCCAAGGACGAAGCTGACCGGCTGGTCGAGCGCCCCGAGGACGTCTGGGCCGAACTCGTCCGCCGCTTCGGGCCCACCCAGCGCCGCACCGGCGACTTCTCCGGGGTGCACGTGGCCCCGCAGCACACCGGAGACGTCCCCGACACCGACGAGGTGCGCCTCATCCTGCTGCACCCGCAGCACCACCACACCAAGAACAAGGACGACAGCCCGGCGATGCTCTTCGCCGCCGAGGCCCTCGGCTCCCGCGGGCCGTCGCAGCGCTCGCACCGGAACATGCTGGTCTTCCTCGCCCCGGACAAGAAGCGGCTGGATGAGCTGATGGAGGCCGCGCGCGAGTACCTCGGCTGGCGCAAGGTTCTCGACCGCGCCGACGAACTCGACCTCAATCCCAGCCAGCGCCGCCAAGCCGAAAGCCGCATCAAGGCAGCAGACGAGAAGGCGCAGTTGCGCGTCGCCGAGACCTACCACTGGGCGATCGTGCCCGAGCAGCGCGAGGACCCGGCGCGTCCCGTGCAGTGGGAGGCCATCAAGGTCGAGACCGGCAAGCCGGACCTTGCCGTGCGCACCGCGGAGCGGCTCAAGCGTGAGGCCCTGCTGTGGCTGCAGCAGGCCCCGGCGCTGCTGCACCAGAAGCTGACCGGCCCGCTCGCTTCCCTTTGGGAACGCGACGGCCACATCAGCGTCGGCCAGCTGTGGGAGCTGCACACGCGCTATCCGTACATGAACCGCTTGCGGGACCGCTCGGTCCTCGACCGGGGTGTCGAGGACGTCCTGCACATGATCGGTTGGGAAACCGAAGGCTTCGCCCTGGCCACCGGCTACGACCAGGCCGCCTCACGGTACGAGGGGCTGGTGCTTCCCGGAGGCAACGCTCGCTTCGGGCAGATCACCGACTCCACACTCCTGGTCCGGCCGGACATTGCCATCCAACAGCGGCAGGCGGACGAGGCCGCTGCTGCCGTACCAGAGCAGAGGACCAGCGAGGACGCGGACGCACCCATAGACACCGCAGCGGCCGAGACCACCTCGGGACTCGGAGTGCACGTCCCGGCTCAGACCGGCGAGAAGCAAACCCGACAGCTCGTCATCCGCAACACCCGCTTCTACGCCCGAGCAGTGCTTACCCCGGAGCAGTACAGCAAGAACGCCAGCAAGTACGCCATCGAGATCCTCCCGCACCTCGACCTCGTCGGCTCCGAAGTGGAGATCACCGTAGAGATCCACGCGAAGCGGCCGGAGGGCTTCCCCAACGATAAGGCGCGCATCCTTACCGAAAACGCGAACACTCTTAAGCTCGAGGCGGAATTTGAATCCGAGTAAGGTGCTGCATCCGGCAGTGCCATAAGAAGGCAGTGACGTCGTCGATTTACAAGTTCGGCGGGGTCTCAATGGGCGTGGCGAGTGCTGGCCACTGTGATCAGTAGCCGGCCTACTGATCACCGGTCTCGCCGACCAGCGGGACTGAGGAAGTCCACGGCTCTGAACTGCTCAGATGCCGTGGGCTTCTGTCGTTGGTGGTTGACGTCGGTTCTCCTCGCACGGCCCAGAGACGGCCCGGACTTCGCCGCGGGGCCGTCGCCAGTTCACTCACCGCTGCTGCCGTCGTCGACCTCCGAAGCTGCTGTGAGCACCGCATTAGGAGTTCGATCACCGACCCAACCCACGTCGGCCAACGCGCCCGTGGGGCTGCATCAGCTTCCGGGTCGTGACCGCCCCTGTGCGCTCCGGTCCGTCCTCGTTGATGTCAACCGGTGATGTCAGGCTGCGGGCCTCTACGCGCTGATGGGAAGCTCCCTGGCCCGCTGCCGTGCTCTGGCTCGGATCTCCTTGAGCTGAGCGTGGAAGGCATTGTGGCCGTTCTGGTCCAGGTTCAGCGGCAGGTCCAGTTGCGAGATGAGCGCTGACTCCAACGTCCAGGGCTCGTCATGCTCTACCCAACAAACGCGAGCGTTGTCCGCCATCCACTGGCTGAGTTTCGCCTCGTCGGCCCGGCCGAACGTCAACCGCTTGCCACTGCCCACTCGTCGCAGCTCCAGGCCGAGCAGACAGCCGAGAGACAGCCGCAGTGTCGACCCTTCGGCGTTGCCCCGGAAGTGGTAGCGCACGCGGTTCCGAAGATTCTGCGTGCTGGTCCGGTTCGCCATGTATCGCGGTGCTATGCCGACGTAGAGCAGGCGTCCGGCAACCAGGTCCGGGTGGGGTGCCTGTTCGAAGTACCACCCGTACACACCGGATGCCGCGGGGACAGGGTTCGACCGGTCCAAGACCTCCTGCGCCGTCCACAACCGAGTGGGATTCGTGAGAGCAGTAGCTGCCATGGAGCCTCCCGTGCGTCGACCTGATCGCCGTAGGCTCTTGCTGCCGCTGACAGCGATCCGCTCTAACCATCGGTGGGCCTGGCCAGGTGGGAAAGCGATGCTGTGGTCAGGGGGCCCAGGCGCTTAGAAGATGCGGGCAGACTGCGCTCTGGCGGTCCGATCGTCTCTCGTGACCACTGTGCCGGACCGTCGGCTGCCGTTGCTGTCCGCCGTCGTTGCCGTCAGAGCTGCCGTCGGCTGGGCGGCCCGAGCCCTCGGACTACTCGTGCTCGCTGATCGTAGTTCTCGGGCGAAGGAGGTCCAGTCGCCGACGAGGGCGGGCACCTGGCGCCTGACGTTTGGGACGTGGCTCTCCGGCTGTCTCCGACACGCTCAGTTAATCTGCGAGCGACGAAGGCAAGACGCTACGTCACCCCTTGAGGCGACGCGATTCGCCCGCCCGGGTACAAGTCGCGCTTCGACGAGCGTTTTTCAGCCGTCCTGCGTACCTACAACCGTCACTTGCCCCATCCTGTGTTGGTGACCTGTACCACACGGGTAGGCTAGTCGAGGGGGTGGGAACTGATGACAGATCAACTGCACTTCGAACGTCCGCCTGTTCATATGGTGACGCTCGCACTGATGTTCGGCACGTTGCCAAAGTTGCAGACCTTGGATCTGGCTCAATTGCGTGTGGATTGGCGGGAGAGCTACCCAATCCTCAGGGAATCCACTCCGATGCCAGCTTGGCAAGCGTCGGAGCAAGATGCCGTTGAGTTCGTTAGGTCCGGTTTGTCGTGGCCTATGGCGCTATGCTCGTTCGCCACGGAGGCGGGAGACAAAGAAGTCAGGTTTCAGCAGGATCGCTTCATTCTGAGATGGAATCTTTGCGATGGCGAGAACGTCTATCCGGGGTACAGCAGGCTGAAGGCTGAGCTTCTCGCCAAATTCGATCAGTTCTCGAAACTGTCGCAATCCGTTTCGGGTGTACTTCCTGAAGTGAAACGCGCGGACGTCACCTACACGAATAAGCTGCCTGGCATGTCTGCCCATCAAGCTATGGCCGGTGTGCTGACTGGATGGCGATCGGACTCTGCGTTCCCGTTCCGCGTGCCTGACTATTGCGGTTTCAGAGTCAGCTATGACGAGTCGGAGCTGGACCCGCGAGTTTCAGTTCTCATCGGCGTTGACTCGGCAGTGACAGAGCCCTCGGATGGTGAGTTCATCGAGGGATCGTCTCTAATCATTGATGCTGAATCACAAGTCGAGTCAGAGGATGACTTCGCGGACCGAATGGATAAGGCGCACGATGTGGTGGCGGGTGCCTTCCTTGAGGTTACGAGTGAGGGAATGAGGAGTCAGTGGGGGGAGATTAAGTGATCACTTCTCGTTCGCAAAAGGGGAATGGCTTTTCGGCCGTCCACGCTCAGGGGCATCCAGATGCCGGCGTCTGGTTGATTCGTCGCAATGAGGTGAGGCGTGACTCTTCGCGGAGCTTAGCGAAGCGGACGAAGCTCGAACTGCAGGCCTACGTGAGTGGAAAGTTGCACGAACTTAGGACATTGCCAGTCAACTGGGATGATGCTGGCAGCGGGCCTGCTCTGCAATCCGTAACCCATGTTGCCTATCGCACCCTCGATAGGATCTCGGACGCTCGCACGATCTTCCCCTTCATTACCCCAGGCGAAGATGACTCCATCGTCTTCGAGTGGCGGGCTGGGCGCGAGAGGATGGAGATCGAGTTTCTTCCTAGCGGTGCCCCCTACGTCAACTACACGGACGCCGCGGGTGTGACGAAGGTGAGTGGCGCCCTAGGTGAAGAGGGGGTCGGGGTCGAGGTCGTTCGGAGATTCCTGTCATCCCTTTCGCTTCGCGTTTGGGCGGCGAATCCGGCCTGGAAGAGACTGTTTTCCTAACGGATAACAGGGTGTGAGGGGGGTCTCTTTGGGTTCGAATGAAAGTGAAATTCCGGATGAGGAACTCATATATCGAAGGATTCCTGACAAGCCGGATTTTCTAGCTCCTGATCTGCTCACGGGAATAAAGACGCCTACTCACACGGCCTTCCGGTGGGATCCTGACGGCATTTCTGTACATCGAAGTTCCATCCTTGCTGAGCACGACTTAGGGCCGCACTCTATGATTAAGAAGGAAGGTCAAGTGGTATATGGCTTTCCCGCTCAAGTGGTGCGATCGTGTAAGGCAAAGGTGCTGGATGATCCGGACTTCGATGACCCGCCCATTGGAATCGCGCATGCGTTGGTGCAGTGTGAGGTGCCAAGGCCAGAAAAGCCCCGCCGGCGGGAGATATCAGAGACGCTAGCGGAGGCCGCTAAGCGGATCCATCCGCCGGAGTGACGAGGCCGGTGGAGCGGCTTTGGGCTGGAGCTGCTTTGGGGCGAGTGATCATGGCCCCGTAAGCTTCCGGCGCGTCGGGCAGTCTGTGGACCTGCCCGGTAAAGCACGACGTTGGGGCCATGATCTTCGAGGCTCGCCCCAAAGTGGCTGCCTAAAGCCGTGGAGCCGACCGCCCCAGCCACAGAGGGTGTCTCCCATTTTCTGCCCGCAGCCGCCGAGCGCGCCGCCGGGCGCGGCCAGCCGGGGCGAAGACAGGAGGCAGGCCGCGCCGCAGAGGCGGCGCGCGCCCGCGCTGTGCGCGGGCCTTGAACCCGTGAAGAAAGTTGTTACTCAGGTTGCATCTGGGATGCGCCAGAGGGGCGCGTCGTACTGCTCCGGCCGGCTGTTGATGAGGAGCTGCCGCAAGTCGTTGCGTTGCGAGCCGCTGAAGTTCAGGGCCTCGGTGATGCGGCGAAACGTCGTGTGGGTGACCCCGCGGGCGCGGGCTTCACTCTCGAACTGGTCGAGCTGGGCCCAGACCGCGGCCGGGTTCAGCTTGGTGGGCTGCTGCTCCGTGAGCCATAGAGCCTTGTTGCGCTCGTAGTCGATCTCCGAGTAGCCGCAGATCTCGCGGCTGTAGGCCTCGGCCTCGTCCAGATGCGCGGTCGCCATGATGGCTCGGGCCAGTTGGTTGCGGCTGATGGCGTCGTCCAGGTCGACCTCGTGCACCGTCGGGCTCTCGTCCGTGAGCGGTACGGGGAGCCCTGCGTCTCGGATCTCGCACGTGCCTCGCACGCCTCGGGCCGTCGCCACGAGGAGCGCGGTTGCTTCGGATGGGTGCCACTCCAGAACTGGGCTGATCACACCCGCGTCGCTCGCGGTGAAGGTGTGGATTACGGGGCCCAGCGCGGTGGCCAAATCTTCTGCCAGAAGCTCGCCATCCAGGCCCGGACCCGCAACGAGGAGTCGGACAGGCGCGTTCACTTGGCAGCACGCTGCCAGAGTCAGGGCGTCGGCGAGTGGACTTTTCAGTGTCGGCTCGTCGCCCCGCGCGAGGATGTCTCCGCCCACGTCCAGGAGATCGATCGACTCGGGCTCCAAGTGGCCCACGAGGTCTTCGAGTTGGTGGGTGAGGCCCTCAGCCCCCTGGTAGGGGTCGAGCAGCGCGAAGGTGTGCGGGAGCTCCGCTGCGAGTCGGGGGAGTGTGGAGCCTGCGGGTGCGATCGGGCGTGCCTGTGCCGGCACTGCCCACACGGCCGGGGTGAGACGCTGCAGGCCGGTGAAGTCGGCGGGTCGTCGCGGGCCCGGAAGCGGGTCGACTAGGAGGCGATCCCAGGCGTACGTGAGGATCACCGCCTGGTGCTCGTCGCCGTAGAGGGCGGCGTGAAGCATTGCGGCGGCGACTGCGTCGCCCCCTCCTCCTGCTGCGACGATCAACCGCGTCATGCGATCAGACTACGGGTTCACGGGTTGGCCACTCACCCTATAGTGGCCAAAGGCCATAGCCAGTTGGACAAGGAGGGGAGATGCCTCAGATCGAAGAGGCTCAACCGAAGTATCTCCAGATCGCGCACTACATCCGTGATCAGATTCTTCGGGGTGACCTGCGGCCGGGGGACGAAGTTCCCTCGGAGCGGCAGCTTGCGGCGGACTGGAAGGTGTCCCGGCCCACGGCCGCGCGGTCTCTGGAAGCGCTGAGCCATCAGGGCCTTGTCGAGAAGCGGCAGGGCTCGGGGACGTACGTGCGCAGCCTCGAAGTGAACCGGCGCGCACGGGAGTTGTACGGGCGGGCCCGGCAGACCGGGAAGATCTACACGTCCGGCGAGTACGCGGTGATCACGTCGGCCGGTTGGCTGGAGGCGCCGGACTACGTTGCTGAGGCCTTGGGCCTGGTGAAGGATCGTCGAGCCGTGCACCGCCGGCGCGTGACGAGCAATCAGGACGGTCCGATCACGCTGTCCACTTCGTGGTTCGCTCCGGACGTTGGCCAGCGTGCGCCCAAGCTCACGGATCCCGAGCGGATCCAGGAGGGGACGCTCATGTACGTCGAGACGATGACGGGGCGTCAAGGCAGCTACGCGGAAGACCGCATGTGCGCCCGGGCCGCCACGGACGAGGAGACGGCCGACCTGCGATTGGAGCGTGGATCTGCGGTCCTTATCGTCCATCACGTCGTCTTCGACCTCCAAGATCGTCCGTTGGAGTTCGCCGAAGCCACCTACCCGCCGCACCGCTGGGCGTTCGAGCAGGGCTATCCGCTCACCTGACGGCGCGCCAGTTACGGCGAATCGCTTGCGCTCCCGAAGTGGCCAATGCCACTATCCACAAAGTGGCTAAGGCCACTTGGATGAGAAGGGGGCACGACGTGACGAGTCGGCGGCCGGAGCAGGGCGCGCGGTTAGCTTGCCGGGGGTGTCGGGGGCGTGGATGGAAGCGCGTCGGCTCCCGAACGGCGCTGGCGCTCTCCACGGCCAATGACCGCAGCCGTGCCACGTCGATGCGGCGCTGCCTCGACTGCGACGGCAGCGGCAAGGAGTGAGCACGCATGGCCTACACGATCGACCGTTACCCCTGTCAGGACTCACCGCGGCTCGGTGCGATGATCTTGCATCCGGAGCCTGAGTCCGTGCCCCGGGCCCGGCGCTGGTTCCGGAAGTTCATCGCTCCGTACAGCCCGGCCTGCTCGATCGACGACTGCACGCTGATGATCTCGGAACTGGTGACCAACGCCATCCGCTACGGGAAGTCGGACGACCCCTGGCTGGTGCGGGTCGAGTGGTTCCGCGAGGGAACCTCGCTCCGCGTCGAGGTGCACAACCCGGGTTTCCCGGCGAATGTACGGCTGCGGCACCCGGAAGCGAACGACGCTCACGGGCGGGGGCTGCTTCTGGTCGACTCCATCGCCGACTCCTGGCATTCCGGGCCCAGCCACCTCGGCGGGACGGTCGTCTCCTTCGTGGTCGCTGATGCCTGGCCGGCGTGATGGGATAGCCCACCTCTCCTATTGCCACGCTAAAACTGCCGCTAGTCTGGTTGACCAGTTGACTTGGCCAATCTCGACAGGCGGCGTTCATGGCGTATGAAGTGGAGCCACCGAAGTACGTGCGCCTCGCGCAGACGCTTCAGCGTCGCATCGAGGACGGCACGTATGCGCCCGGCACCCGCGTACCGAGTGAGAACCAGCTGGTGCAGGCCTTCGGGATGTCCCGCCCGACCGTCGTGCGAGCCCTGGAGCTGCTGAAGCGGGACGGTTGGCTTGAGTCCCGACAGGGGTACGGCACGATCGTCCGGGGTCGCCCGGAAGTCGTCGAGCAGAAGGACCGGCGGGGGCGTGAGGCGCTGGAGCGCGACGAGTCGCAGAGTGCGGGCCGCCTGGTCGAAGTCAGGCACGTGCCTGTCCCGGCTCGGATCGCCTCGGCGCTTGGGCTGCCGAAGAGGGCCGAAGTCCTCATGCGCCGCTTCGTGGTCGAAGGGGACGGCGAAGCTGTCGAGTTGGTCTCGTCGTACTTCCCCGCCGGCCTGGTCGAGGGCACTGAGCTGGGATCCGATGAACCCCTGAGCGGGAGTGCCCGCGAACACCTCGAAGCGCGGAAGAGGGTCCGCTTCGATCACGTGGTCGAGCGCGTGTCGGCTCGACTGCCCGAGGCGCGTGAGGCCGAGCTTCTGGATCTGCCGGACGGCGTTCCTGTGCTGAGCGTCCTAGTGGTCGCGTGTGACGCCTCCGGCCGATCCTTGCAGGTCTCCGACGTGCTCCTTCCGGCTGACCGGCAGGAACTCGAAGACACCTACCGCCTGAGCTGATGCCGTCCTTCGGGCGAGACTCCCGCGATAGCAACTTGACGAGTCAACCTGGCATCCCTAGCGTCGAACTTGCTAAGTCAACTTGTCAGGTCGACAGGTTGATCGACTCTCAGAAGGAGCAATCCCTGTGCGTGTGATCCGCGTTGACGCCTCAACCGCCACAATCCTGCTCACCGAGGCTCCGGCGCCGAAGGTGCGCGACCGGCAGACCGGCGAGATCGCCAAGGATGCGGTGACCGGTGAGGCACTGATGACCGTCGGCGTCGTCTACATCGACGAGGGCGAGTCGTCGCTGATCCAGGTCACCGTCCCGGAAAGCGGAGTGACCGAGGGCCTGACGGTCGGTGCTCCGGTCTCGCTTCCGGGTCTGGTGGCGCGGCCCTGGGAGAGCGTGTTCAACGGCAAGGAGCGGCACGGCATCGCCTACCGGGCGACCGCCGTTGCCCCGGGTGCCTTCCTGATGGCTCAGGCGGGCTGATCGCCGTGACGGACCTGGTGACGTTGGCCGAGCTGGGCGGTCCGCTCGCTGCGATAGGCGGCGCCGCCTACGCCCGGCACACCTACCCGGCGGCGTACTGGTCCACGGTCGGGCTGCCGCTCTCGGTGGCCCGGCTGCTGACCTCGTACTCCTCGACCATGGACGCCTGCGGCCTGACCGTGGAGCCGTCCCGGTGGCGGGCACTGGCCGTCCAGGCGACCACCCGCCGTGAGCTCCGGCCGGTGCCTCCTCGTCGGGGCATCATC
The DNA here is from genome assembly GCF_044754605.1 of Streptomyces sp. NPDC093064. Taxonomy (NCBI): domain Bacteria; kingdom Bacillati; phylum Actinomycetota; class Actinomycetes; order Kitasatosporales; family Streptomycetaceae; genus Streptomyces; species Streptomyces sp. NPDC093064. The sequence goes on along the minus strand of NZ_JBIVPK010000066.1, from coordinate 4,270 downwards.
CGGCCCACCACGACCGGCCTGCGCATGCGGCTGCGGCTGGCTCCGGGCCAGGAGCCGGCGGACGTGGCGGCCTCCGCGGAACGCCTCCGGCACGCCTGGGGCGTCCACGCCGTCCACGTGCGGGACATCAAGCCCGGCGTCGTCGAACTGCAGCTCGTCGGCTTCGACGTGCTGCGGAAAGTGCGGATGCCCCGTCGGCTCAACGGCGGCCCGCTTCAGGTCCCGGTGGCATTACGGGAAGACGCAACCGCGTTCGTACGGGACTACCGGACCGTGCCGCATGAGCTGGTGCTCGGCGCCACGCTCTCGGGCAAGTCCATGTACCTGCGGAACCTGCTGACCGGGCTTGCCGCTCAGCCGGTCGTCCTGGTCGGCATCGACTGCAAGCGCGGGGTCGAGCTCGCGCCCTTCGCACCCCGGCTCTCCGCCCTGGCCACTGACCCGGACCAAGCGGCCGAGCTGCTCCCCGCGCTCGTCAAGGAAATGGAGGACCGATACGACCTGATCAAGGCCCGGCAGGGCATCGCGCCCGGCACGCCGGAAGAGCTGATCACCTCAGACGTCTGGGGACTGCCAGAGGACGAACGCCCCGCTCCGATCGTGCTCTTCATCGACGAGGTGGCCGAACTCTTCCTCGTCGCCACACGGAAGGAGGAGGAACGGCGGGACGAGATGGTCACCCAGCTCATCCGCCTCGCCCAACTCGGCCGGGCCGCCGGTATCTACCTCGAAGTCTGCGGACAGCGCTTCGGCGCCGAGCTGGGCAAGGGCGCGACCATGCTCCGCGCTCAGCTCACCGGACGCGTCTGCCACCGGGTGAACGACGAGGCCTCGGCCAAGATGGCGCTCGGCGACATCGCCCCTGAGGCCGTCCTCGCGGCCTGCGCCATCGCCCCCGAGCTGCCCGGCCTGGCCGTCATCGGCGACACCTCCGGCGGCTGGTCCCGCATCCGTACCCCCTACCTCTCCCTCGCCGATGCTGCGGCCACCTGCCGTACGACGGCTCACCTCGCCCCCGACGTACCGGCGCTCGATCCCTTCCGGCCGTACGTCCAGCCGATGCCGGTGGAGGCGCCCGGGCCAGTGGCCACGGCTCGCCCGGTCACCGAGTAGGCGCACCCGCTCCCACGGCCGGCACGGCCGTTCCGTGCCACGTCCCTACCCCCTCCATGCCTGGAACCGGAAGGAGTCGCGCCGTGCGTACCCTGCCCGTCCGCCTCGACGCCGTACTCGTCCAAGCGCTGATCGCCGCCGCGCTGTCCTTCGCCCACCTGCACGACCTGGCCTCGGCTGCCGGACAGCACGGATGGAAGGCATGGGCCTACCCGGTCTCCGTCGACCTGCTGCTGGTGGCGGCCTGGCGGCGGCTCCGCTCCGGTGGGTCGAAAGCGGCCGGGTGGTGCTGGTTCCTCGTCGCACTGACCGCCTCGCTCGGCGCCAACGTCGCCACGGCCGGGCTCCTCGACCTGGGCGCCGTACCGGCCTGGCTGCGCATCCTCGTCGCCGGATGGCCCGCGGTCGCCTTCCTGGGCGGGACGCTGCTCGCCCACGGAGCAACCGCGGATGCCCCACCGGCGGAGCGTGAGTCGGCCCCGGAACCCACGGCGCCCGAAGCGCCCGCCTCTGCACCCGAGTTGCCCGCTGCGGAGCCCGAAGCAGCTCCGCTCTCCACGACCCCGGTTCCGCCGGCGCTCGTCACGCTCGCGCGCAAGGTTGCCGACGAACACCGCGCCCGGACCGGAACGCCCATCGACACCTCGACCCTTCGCGCCCGGCTCGGCGTCCCGCTGCCGCTGGCCGAAGCCATCGCCGCCCAACTCGCCTGACCCGGAGGACCTTCCACCGTGCGCCCGTCCACGCTCCGCGCGCTCAAACGCGCCGCCGAGCTGACCCGACAGAACCGCCTCACCGAAGCCGTGCTCATCGCCGAGCCCGTGATCCTCGCCGCCGACAGCTACGAGGGCGACGAGATCTTGCGCTGGCTGGCCGACCACGTCACCGACTTCACCGGCGAAGACCCGAAGGAGAGCCGCTGATGACCACCAACCGCCGCTTCCGCAACGTCGCACGCATCGGCCCCGTCCAGGTCGCCACCTACTACGACGGCCGGGGCCGCGAGATGCACACCGCCGCCTGCACGGCTCCGCGCTGCGGCTTCGCCACGGACTACGACAGCCGCGCCGCCGCCGAGCTGGCCGCCCGTACCCACCGCTGCGCCGTCCGCTGAGGAATTCCCGTGACCGTCTCGCTGCCGCTCGTCTTCGTCCTGGGCGCCATCACCTGGGCCGCGATCAAGTTCCTCGGCGTCCGTCTCTGGGTCGCTGTCGTGATCGCGCTGTTCGGCTTCTGGCTCTCGCACACCTTCCTCGCCCCCGCCATCGAGTCCGGCACCCGTTCCGGGGTCGGCGTCGTCAACGGCAGCCACGAGTGACAAGGAGGTCCGCCGTGCTCCGCCCCAAGCTGCCCGACATCCCGACTCCGCCGACGACAACCGTCACGCCTCAGCAGACGCAGGCACCGGCCTCCTCGGCCGGCCACCCGGTCGCCCCGTACGTGGGCGTCGGTGTCGGCGCGGTCGCCGCCGTGGTCGTCGTCGGAATCGTGCTCACCGCGCTCCTTGCGGCGGTCGCCGTCTCGGCCGTGTCCGTGGCCATCGCCGCCGTGGTCCTGCGCTCCCTCGTCAGCAGCGCGCACAAGCGCTGACCGGCCGCCGGGGCGGCAAACGCCGCCAAGCATCCCGCCGCCCCGGGGCCGACCCTCCCAACCGTCGCAACAGCCGAAAGGAACTCCCATCATCACCCGGCAGACCCCGCCCCCGCTGGCGGAACTCTCCATGCTGGCCTCCCTCGGCACCATGCCCGAGCTGGCCCGCCAACTGTCCGGCCTGGGCGGCTGCACCCGCCCCGTACGCCTCGACGGCCACCGCACCGAACACGCGGTGGCCCACGCGACCGGCGAGATCGGCCGCGTCCTGCACCACCTGGACTCCTCGACCCTCCCCGCCGGCCAGCTCCTCGTCCGCTGCAACAACCGCCGCGCCACCCGGTGCGCGGCCTGCGCCGAGACCTACCGCCGCGACACCTACCACCTGATCACCGCCGGACTCCGCGGTGGCAAGGGCACCTCCGAACGGGTCGCCACGCATCCGCGCGTCTTCGCTACCTTCACCGCCCCCGGCTTCGGCCCGGTCCACAACCGCCCCTCCGGCGGGCGGAACTGCGGCTGCGGCGTCCGGCACGAGGAAGGTGACGCCGTCCTGGGGACTTCCCTCGACCCGGAGTCCTACGACTACGAAGCGGCCGTGCTGTGGAACGCGCACGCGGGGGCGCTGTGGCGGCGGTTCTCGATCTACCTTCGCCGGGAGGTCGCCAAGCGGGCCGGCCTCACCCAGCGGGCGTTCCGGGAACACGCCCGGGTCTCCTTCGCGAAGGTGGCCGAGTACCAGAAGCGGGGCGCCGTCCATTTCCATGCCGTGATCCGCCTCGACGGCCCGGACGGCGGCGACTCCGCCCCTCCCGCCTGGGCCACGGCCGAGTTGCTGACCGATGCCATTAGGGCAGCTGCGACCACAGCGCGAGTCGACGGGCCGGTGATCGACGAACGGGCACACTCTTTCGTCTTCGGCCGTCAGCTCGACGTCCGTACGATTCGCTCCGCTGACTTCGACGGCGGCCAGGAGCTGACCGAGCGGGCCGTAGCGGCGTACATCGCCAAGTACGCCACCAAGGGCGCCGAGACCGCGACGGGCACCTTAGACCGGCCGATCAAGTTCCTCGCCGAGCTGGCCCAAGCACGGATCACCGAACACGCCCGGCGCATGATCCGCACCGCCTGGACCCTGGGTGCCCGGCCCGAGCTGGCAGACCTCCGCCTGCGAGCCTGGGCCCACATGCTCGGCTTCCGCGGCCACTTCTCCACCAAGTCCCGCCGCTACTCGACCACCCTCGGCGCCCTCCGCGACGCTCGCGCCGACTGGCGCCGGACCCAAGCGGCTCCGCCCCTCCCGCAGGACGGCGAAACCACGCTCGTCCTCGCGCACTGGGCCTTCGCCGGTACCGGCCTGTCCCGCGCCGAAGCCTGGCTCGCCGCATCCCTCGAACCCGCCCCCGGAACGGAAGGAGAACCGACATGGACGCCCGCCGCGACGAGCTGATGACTGTTCGCCAAGTCTTGGACCAGGGCTTGATCAAGTTCCCTCGGTTCCCGGGTTGTTGGTGATGCCCAGGAGTGGAAGTGCTCGTTGGGGTTGGTCGCGGATTGCGCGGGTGGT
>NZ_JBIVPK010000065.1:8841-30083 GCF_044754605.1 Streptomyces sp. NPDC093064 | reverse complement strand
TACTCCGGGCCACAGCCTGTCCTCTGCGTAGGGGCTCATAGGTGATTCGTGATCGAATCCACGGACGCAGGCGCCGGCGGCTGAGAAAACGATCGAGTAGTCGTCGCCTGATCCGCTCCGCATCGAGGCCATCGACTCCTTCTCGGACCAGCGGTCGTTGAAGGAGTGATCGCGGCCCGACCACTCGGGGCTCAGGACGGCCTCCAGGATGGCCAGGGAACGGCAGTGCTCACGGAGGACTGCTATCTCGGGCAGTTGCCGAGCAACGTCATGAACGGTCACCCGCTCATCCAAGCGCACACCTCTGACACGTCAGGCCTGCCTGTCGGGTGGCTTCGTCGTCAGAGACGGGAACTGTGGGGAGCGCGGCTCACCTGCGGCGACGCTTCAAGATCCCGTCCACGCCTCGTCCACAGCCCCCGACATACGGCCGCTTCGGGCCGCATACGCCTGCACATACGCGAAGACCCCGGCCTCAGCGTTTCCGCTGGTGACGGGTCTTTGGGCACCTCATGAAGGGTGCCCCCGGCAGGATTCGAACCTGCGCACATGGCTCCGGAGGCCATCGCTGGCGCGAGCCCTTCGGCGGACCAGATCAACTGAGACGACCCCAGGCGTCCGCTCTCCCCGGAACAGATCACCTGGGATTTCTGCCGGCCCTGCGTCTCACTTGATCTGGCCGCTCCAGGCCGGAGCCGGTCCCGCGAACCGGATTCGATACGACGGGACCCGACATGACCTGAACGGGCCGGACCCGGTCACTGCTCGCGCATGCCCCACGGGGAGCCGTACTCCGTCAGCAGGTCCAGGAAGGGGCGGGCCGGGAACGCCTCGGGGCCCAGGACACCCGCTCCGGACCAGGCGCCGCCGGCCAGCAGTTCCAGGGCGACCACGGGATTGACCGCCGTCTGCCACACCACCGCCTGGCACCCGTACTCGGCCATGGACCACTCGTTGTCGACCACGTGGTATAGGTACACCTCGCGCGGTGCGCCGTCCCGGGTGCCGCGCACCCAGGTGCCCGCGCAGGTCTTGCCGCGCATCCGCTCGCCCAGGGTCGCCGGGTCGGGCAGGCAGGCGGCGACGACGTCCCGGGGCGAGACGGCGACCGGCCCGTCCGGGCCCGGCACGGTGACCGGGTCGGTGCGGTCCAGACCCAGCAGGTGCAGCGTCTTGAGGGTGTCGATGAACTCGCGGCCCAGACCGTACTTGAAGGTCACCCGCCGCGCGTCCACCCAGCGCGGGACCAGCAGCACCTCCTCGTGCTCCACGTTCACGCACTCGACCTCGCCGATGCCCTCGGGGAAGTCGAACACCTCCGGCTCGCTGAACGGCTCGGTGGTGAACCAGCCGCGCCCGGCCTCGTACACCACCGGCGGGTTCAGGCACTCCTCGATGGTGGTCCAGATGCTGAAGGACGGCGCGAAGTCGTAGCCGTCGACGGTCAGGTTCGCGCCGTCGCGGACGCCGATCTCCTCGATCTCGTCGAAGAGTTCGTCGGCGGCGTACCGCGCGAACACGTCGGACAGGCCCGGCTCCACCCCCATGCCGACGAGTGCGAGTGCGCCGGCCTTCTCCCAGTCCTCCGCCAGCGCGAACTGCTCGTCGCCCAGTCTGACCCCGCACTCCTCGTACGGTCGCTCCGGGTGCGGCCGGGACAGGGACATCGCCATGTCGAGGTAGCCGGCGCCGGCCGCGCGGGCCGCGCGGAACAGCGGCATCACGAAGCGCGGGTCGGTCGCGTTCAGCAGCACGTCGCAGCGGTGCCGGGCGAGCAGGTCCGTCACCGCCGCCTCGTCGCTCGCGTCGACGCGCTCGGCGACGAACCGGCCGTCGTCGCCGACGGCCGCCACGGCGGACTCGGCCCGCCCGCGGTCGTAGTCCGCGACGACCATCGACTTGAGGAACGGACGACGGGCCGCGATCCGGGTGATGGCGGTACCCACACCACCGGCTCCCACGAGCAGTACACGCATGACCAGAACTCCCTCTCGGTCTCTGTCCTGACCGTCGATACAACGCCGCGCACCACGTAAGGTCAATGGTGTTGGCATAAGCGTGCGAGGAGTCCGAGGAGGTCGGGATGCCCAAACCGGTGGTTCCCGAGGACAAGCGACGGCGGCGCCGCCCCACCCGGAGCGGCACCGTACTGTCCGAGACACTGATCGTCGCCACCGCCCTGCGCCTGCTGCGGGAGCACGGCAGCGCGGGACTGACCGCCCGCCGCCTCGGCCTGGCGCTCGACTGCGACCCGAGCACCCTCTACCGCTACTTTCGCGGCATGGACGACCTCACCCTGGCGATCGGCGACGCGCTGATCGGCCGGGCGCTGGCCGGCTGGGAGCCGACCGGGCGGTGGCGGGCGGACCTGCGCGAGATGGGCCTGCGCATCCACTCCGCGTACGTCGCGCATCCGCAGGCCGCGGTGGTGACCGCCAACCGCGTCTCCGGCCGCGCCAACGAACTGGCCGCCGACGAGGCCGTCCTGGGCGTGCTGCGCCGGGCCGGCTTTCCACTGCCCCACACGGTGCGGATCTACCACGCCTTCGTCGACCAGACCCTCGCCTTCGCCGCGCTCGATGCCGCCTCCCTGGCCCTGCCGAGCGCCGCCCTGCGCGCCGACGAGGAGATGTGGCACTCGACCTACGCCCGGCTGCCCGCCACCACGCATCCGCGCATTGCCGAGGCGGCGCCCCTGCTCGCCACCCGCATGGTCACCAGCGCCTACCCGACCGCCCTGGACATGCTGCTCGACAGCGCGGCGGCCCAACTGGAGCGCGTACGCGGCAGCTTTCCGGATCCGGGCGGTCCCCAGGCCCGGCCGGTGCTGCGACACTGAACATCGCACCGATAGATGTAACGAGCAACCAGGAAGCCCGTGGACACCAGCGAGAGCGCCGACAGCAGCACCGCATCGCACGGCGACGCCCCCGACCCGTCCAGAGCCGGCCGGCGCGGCTGGCGCCGCTGGGCCATGGACACCCGGCCGCTGCGCCGCCCCGCCTTCCGCCGGCTGTGGTCCTCGACCATCGTCACCGCGGTCGGCAGCCAGCTCACCGCCGTCGCCGTGCCCAAGCAGATCTACGACATCACCGGCTCCTCGGCCTGGGTCGGCTACGCCAGCCTCGCCGGCCTGGTCCCGATGGTGGTGTTCGCGCTGTGGGGCGGCGCGGTCGCCGACACGATGGACCGCCGCAAGCTGCTGCTGATCACGAACAGCGGTATCGCGGTCACCTCGGTGCTGTTCTGGTTGCAGGCCGCGGCCCGGTTCGACTCGGTCGTGGTGCTGATGGTGCTGCTCGCCGTGCAGCAGGCCTTCTTCGGGCTGAACTCCCCGGCCCGCAACGCCTCCATCGCCCGGCTGGTCCCGGCCGAGGAGCTGCCCGCTGCCAACGCCCTGGGATCGACCGTCATGCAGACCGGTCTGGTGGCCGGACCGCTGCTGGCCGGCGCGCTCATCCCCGTCATCGGGCTGCCCGAGCTGTACCTCATCGACGCCGTGGCCCTGTGCGTCACCGTGTGGGCGGTGCTGCGGCTGCCCGCGCTGCCGCCCCTGGCCGGATCCGCCGTGCGCCGCGCGGGGGTGCGGGAGATAGCCGACGGGTTCCGCTACATCTCCGGGCACAAGGTGCTGCTGCTGTCGTTCCTCGCCGACATCATCGCCATGGTCTTCGGGATGCCCCGCGCCCTGTTCCCGCAGCTCGCCGCCGTGACGTACGCCCCCTACGGCGAAGAACTCGCGCTCGGCCTGCTGTTCGCGGCCATCCCGGTCGGCGCTGTGGTCGGCGGGCTGTTCTCCGGCACCTTCTCCCGCGCGCGCCGGCACGGCTGGATGGTGATCGGCGCGGTCACCGCCTGGGGAGCGGCCGTCACCGGGTTCGGGCTGAGCCGCAGCCTGTGGTTCGCGCTGATGTTCCTGGCGGCCGCCGGGGTCGCCGACATGGTCTCCATGGTGTTCCGCGGCGCCATCCTGCTGTCCGCCGCCACCGACGAGATGCGCGGCCGTATGCAGGGCGTCTTCACCGTCGTCGTCGCGGGCGGTCCGCGCCTGGCGGACGTCCTGCACGGCACGGCCGGCTCGGCCTTCGGCCCGCGCGCGGCGGTGGCCGGCGGCGGCCTGCTGGTGGTCGCCCTGACGCTGGGCCTGGCGGCGGCCGTCCCGGCGCTGCGCCGCTACCGGATCTGACCCACCGGATCCGGCGACTCAGTGAGAGCGCCGGGGGATGGTGTACTGCTCCAGGAGCTTGCCCCGGGTCAGCTCCAGCCGGTGGGCGAGGATCTCGGCGACGGTCCGCACCAGCGACAGCCCGAGCAGCGGATCCTCCACGGACAGCGCCAGCACCGCCGAGGCGTCGAACTCGTAGGCGCGGACCTGGCTGTACGCCTCCGCCCCGAAGTCCCACTGGTACGGCGGGAACAGCCAGGACCAGCCGAGCAGATCGCCCGCGCCCAGGGACGCCACCGTCACCTTGCGGGTGGGCGTCACCTGCTGGTCCAGGTGCACGGCGCCGGAGCGGATGACCCAGAAGCGGTCGGCCGTGCCCCCCGCCTCGAAGATCCTCGTGTCCTCGGGGAAGGAGACCTCCCGCGCGACCTCCATCAGGCGCTCGCGTTGTTTCTGGGGGAGGGCGGTGAGCAGTTTTATCGCTTTGGTCATGGCCCGAAGCTCCTCGCCGGCGATGGGTTCCGCGCATGTGCCTCCTCCCCATTTCAGCCGCTGCGGGTCCCCAGGGCACCTCGGCGGAGGCGACTTCTCATCTTTGGCTCACCGCCTCTGCTTCTGCTCACCGCTTCTGCTCACCGCGACGAGGGCTGTCCGGCCGACCCGCGCTGGAAGGTGGCGTACAGCAGCCACAGCGAGGGGACCAGGAGCACTGCGCCGACGCCCAGCGACACCAGGACCGCGGCCAGCACGGAGGCGTTCGACGCGGCCTGCGCGACGGTGGTGCCGCCGACCAGCATGGCCGGGTACTGGGCCGCGCCCCACGTCCACAGGATCGCCGCGACCGCCAGGGCGGCGGCCCCGCGGGCGGCCACGAAACGCCGCCGGGCCAGCAGGCCGAGACCGGCGAGCCCGGCCACCGCGCTGACGATCACCAGCGGCAGCGCCCGGTGGGTCAGCCCGTGGAACAGCGCCGGGGCGTCCGCGTGCAGCACCGCGATCCCCGCGAGGGCCACGACTCCGGCCGCCAGCCCGCTGAGCACGGCGTCGCGGGCGAAGGCCGCCGCCAGCTCGGGCCGGCCCTCGCGGTCCGCGTCGGCGCACAGGTACACCGCCGCCAGGTGCGCACAGGTCACCACGGCCAGCACCCCGCCCAGCAGCGATGTCGGATTGAGCCAGCCGGTGATCACATCGCCCGCGGCGAGCCCCGGCGGCACGCGCCCGGAGGCCACACCACCGGCGACCGTACCGAGGAAGAACGGTGTGAGCAGCGAGGACAGCGCGAAGCACGCCCCGAACAGCCGCTGCTGCCACAGCTCGGTACTGGCCTTGCGGAAGGCGAAGGCGGCGCCCCGCGCGATGATGCCCAGCGCCGCCAGCGTCAGCGGGATGTACAGCGTGGACATCACGGCGGCGAACACCGGGGAGAACGCCGACCACAGCATCACCACCACGAAGATCAGCCACACGTGGTTGGCCTCCCACACCGGCCCGATGCTGTGCTCGATCAGTTCGCGCCGGGGCCGCCCGCGCTCGGCTCCGCCGGCCAGCAGGTCCCACACCCCGGCGCCGAAGTCGGCCCCGCCGAACAGGGCGTAGCAGGTCAGGCCCAGCCACATCACGGCGAGCGCCGCGTCCGCGAGCACGGTCACCTCCAAGGGGTCGTACGGCGGGGCCCGGCGGGCCTCACACGACGGGATACCGCGTGACGTCCGCCTCCTGCGGAGCCTGCGGCACCGGGGTGCCCCGGGCCAGGCGGCGCAGGACGTACACGGTGGCGGCGGTCATGGCGGCGTACACCACCAGCACCAGCCACAGGCCGGTCATCAGGCCCGGGGCGGGGTTGACGGCCTCCCGCACGCTCATCACGCCCCACACGATCCACGGCTGCCGGCCCAGTTCGGTCACGGTCCAGCCGCACTCCAGCGCCACCACCGCGGCCGGGCCGGCGACGGCGGCGAGCGCCAGGAACGGGCGGGGCGTGCGCAGTTCCCCGCCGGTACGGCGGCGGTGCCACCACTGCCACAGCAGCCATACGCCCATGAGCAGCAGGAAGAAGCCGATGGCGACCATCAGGTCGAAGGCCCAGTGCACACCGGTGACGGGCGGACGCAGAGCGACCGGCACGCGGTCCAGGCCCCGGACGACGGTGCCGGGGCGGTAGCCGACCAGCAGGGACAGCCCGTCGGGGATCTCCAGGCCGTACTTCAGCCCGTTGTCGCCCGCGACACCGCCGATGGTCAGCGGGACGTGGGAGCCGGTGCGGTACACGCCCTCGATCGCGGCGAGCTTGGCCGGCTGGTAGTCGGACAGGAAGCGCGCCGCCCAGTCGCCCACGACGATCTGGAACGGGGCCACGATCGCGCCCAGCGTGAACGGGATGAGGAACCCGGCCCGGTGGTAGGCGTCCCGGCGCCCGCGCAGCAGGGCCACCGCGTACACGGCGGCGGCCAGGAACGAGGCCACCATGAAGGCCGCGAGGATCATGTGCACGGTCTGCGGGGGACTGGCCGGGTTGAGCATCGCCGCCCACGGGTCGACGTGCACGACCTTGCCGTCGCGCAGGGTGAAGCCGCGCGGCTGGTTCATCCACGCGTTGGCGCACACCACGAAGAACGCCGACGCGGTGCCCGCGACGACGATGGGGATGCCGGTCAGCAGATGGCGCCGGGGCGGCAGCCGGTCCCAGGCGTACAGGTAGATACCGAGGAAGATCGCCTCCAGGAAGAACGCGATGCCCTCCAGGGCGAACGGCAGCCCGATCACCTGGCCGAACCTGCCCATCAGTCCGGGCCACAGCAACCCCATCTCGAAGCTGAGGATGGTCCCGGAGACGGCGCCCACCGCGAACAGCACGCCCATGGCGCGTGCCCACCGGCGGGCCAGCAGCTGGTGTGCCGGATCGCCGGTGCGGATGCCGTACCACTCCGCGAGCAGGGTCAGTACCGGCAGCCCGACCCCGAGACAGGCCACGATGATGTGCCAGGCGAGGGAGAACCCCATCTGCGCCCGCGCCGCCGCCAGGTCTCCCTCCGTCACCCGGCGGACCGCGTACACGACGAGCACCCCCGGCCCGGAGAGCAGAGCGCGCATCACGAGAACTGCCAGTACCCGGCTGGGACGGACCGAACCGGGATTCTTCGCCCGTCTCCGGACGAAGGCATGAAAAAGCCCTGGCTGGACGGGGGAGGCCAGCCAGGGCCGTATATGGCGGTGCACGGGGGACGCCTCGGGTCGACCCCGTCGCCGCGTATGGATGAACCGTAAACCATCTTGGGCGGTTCCGCGCAGCCGGAACCGGATCACGTGAGCGGACTCACTCCGCCCGTCAGCCCCGCTCGGCGTGCCGGCCCGGGGCCAGGATCTCGTCCAGCACCCGCAGGACGGCCTCGTAGCTAAGGGCGCGTACGGCCGCCTCGCGCGCGGCGTCCGGATCGGTCGCCCCGAGGGTGTCGCGGCGGTCCCGCCACCCGCGCTCCTCCTGTGCCGCGCACGCCCTCGCGCGCTGGATGCGCCGCAGCAGTTCGTCCGAGTGCACCACATCGGTCATGTCCTCCACCTACCCGCTCCCGCGCGCCGTGATGGCGGCTCGAATCGGCCGTTACGGGAGAAGAACTACGCGAACCGGAGTTTGTCGCTCCCACCGCCGGGCAGACGGAACCTCGTGCTTCGGACCGGAGGCGCGTCAGCGGAAGCTGTTCCTGCTGCTCCGGGAGGTCTCCAGGCGGACCGGACGGCACCACTCCTTCCGCGGTCAGTCCCTGAAACACCGTTCAGGAGCCATTCCGCATGCTCATCGACATATCGACAAGTCGCCCCGACGCTCCCGCGGACCAGGCGGCTCCCGCCCGCCGGCCGCACGACGACGCCCCCGACACCGCCGCCCTCTTCCAACGCCTCGCCGCCGCGCAGGACGGCCCGGAACGGGAGGCCGTCCGCGACGAACTCGTCAGCGCGTGGCTGCCCATGGCCCACCGCATCGCAGGCCGCTTCCGCGACCGCGGCGAGTCCATCGAGGACCTGCGGCAGGTGGCGGCACTCGGGCTGGTCAAGGCGATCGACCGCTTCGACCCGGATCGCGGCGCCTTCGAGAGTTACGCCGTGCCGACCATCACCGGCGAGGTCAAGCGGCACTTCCGGGACCGGATGTGGGCGCTTCGGGTGCCCCGCCGTGTCCAGGAACTGCGCAACAAGGTACGGGTGGCGCGCCGCGAACTCACCCAGAACCCCGGCAGCCCCGAACCCTCGGTCGCGGTGATCGCCGCGCACGCCGGGCTGACGGAGGAGGAGGTCAACGCGGGGATGGAGGCGATCGACAGCTTCAGCACTCTGTCCCTGGACGCCGAACTGTCGGCCGGCGGCGACGGCTACAGCCTCGCGGACAGCCTCGGCGCGTCGGACTCCTCCTACGACACCGTCGTCGACCGGGAGTCGGCCAAGGAAGGGCTGCGCCGGCTGCCCGAACGCGAACGCGCCATCCTCTACATGCGCTTTTTCGAGGACATGACACAGAGTCGTATCGCGGACCGGCTCGGCATCTCCCAGATGCACGTTTCCCGACTCATCAGTCGCAGCTGCGCGCGCGTGCGCGACGAGGTGCTGTCGGAACGGGCGAACCGCTCCGGCGACGGACCGGGACCGGCCACGGAACCCACGACGTGAGAGGCAGCCCTCCCCGGCTCGTGCCGTCGGCCCCCGCTGCCGATCGCGCGTTCCGCGTCTGAGCGGGCGTACGCGGGGAACACGGAGCCAATGAACGAAGACGAGCTTCCGCCCGACGGCCGGGCCGTGGAGGTGTATCTCGATCTGCTCCGCGTCCGGATGCCCGAGGAGGAGTACGAACTGCTGCTCGACGTCGTCGACCCGGTCCTCCGGGCGATCGACGAACGCGGCGTGCCCTCCGCCGACTTCCCGCTGGAGGGCGCCCAGGCGCAGGGCCTCCCCCAGGAGATACGGGACGAGGCCGCCCTGGTCATCGCCACCGCGGTGACCGGAAGGCTGGACAACGAACTGGTCGTCCTCGACATCGAGGAGACCGGTCCGGTCCGGGTCGTCACCGACGCGGCGACCGCCGCCGACCCGGAGCGCCTGACCGAGATCGCCGACTACATCCGCGACCGGCACCGGGAGACCGAGGAGCTGCGGGGCATCGCCGAGGCCAGCGACATGCCCACCGACTTCTGACCGGCGTGACGGGCCGGGGCCGCGGGCCCCGGCCCGTCACGGCGCCGGTTTCGACACCGGGACGTCCAGCGGGCGGGCCAGGCCGACCACTGCCTCGTCGAGGCGCTGGAGGTGCCGCAGCACCCGGTCGGTGATGCGGCCGTACCGCGGGACGCCGGGCGCCCCGTCCGCCTCCAGCAGCGAGGCGATGCTCGGACCCCGTTCGACCTCGGCGGTGGTGGGCTCGTCGGCCACGTGCGCGCGGATCGTCTCGATGTTGCGGGTGGTCCGGGCACAGGCCTGGCGCAGCCGGGGATCCGCGGCTATCGACGGATGGGTGGGCAGCAGCTCGGCGGTCGCCGCCAGCGACCGCGCGTGGTAGGCGCAGGTCTCCAGCAGCGCCACGACGTACTGGGCGGTGTTCCGCCGAGCCCGCAGGGGCGTGATCGGATGCGTCAGCGGCTGCGTGGCCGCTCGCAGATCGCCCAGCGCCTGGTCCAGGTCGCGCGCCCGGTCGAGCAGATCGACCGCCGGGCCCCCGCTGAGCTGCTCGACGGCGCCGGTCGTGACGTCCGTCAGCCGCTCCAGCGCCTTGCCGAGCAGCTCGTTCGTACGGCCGCTGGTGTGCACCGGCAGCACCAGCGCGGCGGCGATGATCCCGCAGGCCGCCCCGAGCGCCGTCTCCTCCACACGCAGCACGAGCACCGCCGCGCTGTACCTGTGCAGCAGCGTGTACAGCAGTCCCAGCGCCGCGGTGACGAAGAAGGACATCAGCGTGTACGACAGCGGCGCCGTGTAGAACATCGCGAAGATGAACAGCAGCACCAGGGCCAGCGCCGTCCACGTGTGCGGCCCGACCAGCCCCGCCAGCACGATGCCGGCCACGACGCCGAGCACCGTGCCCACCAGACGGCGGTAGCCCTTGACCAGGATCTCGCCCGTGGACGAGGTGTTGATGAAGACGATCCAGCAGGTCAGCACCGCCCAGTACCAGCGCTGGCTGGAGAGGAACTCGCCGCCGACGATGGCCAGTGACGAGCCCACCGCGACCTGCACGGCCGCCCGCGTGGTCGGGCGCCGCCACCCGGTCGGGACCTGCTCCTCCCGCTCGGCCTCCTCGGCGCCCTCGATGGCGGCGTTCTCCGCGTCCAGCTCCTCCCGGGAGCGGACCGTCGCGGGCGCGTCGTCGGACTCGTCCTGTGGGCCGTCCAGCGCGATCCGCAGCCCCATCACGGCCCGCGCGGTCTCGCCGATACCGCGGAAGACGTCCTGCACGGCGGGCGAGGCGGGCGGCAGGTTCTCCTCGTCGCGGTAGCCGAGGAGCCGGTTGCGTACGTGCGCCAGCGCGGTCCCGCCGCCCTCCCCGACGGGCCGCAGCACGAGCATCGCCAGCGCCCGCAGGTCGCGGCGCAGCGTCTCGGTCGCCTCGTCCCGCACCGGCAGCCGGCCGCTGGAGGGGACGGACGCGCCGGGCAGGTGGAGGGTGAGCGTGTCGGTCCGCTCGGCGCTGCGGGCGTTCAGCAGGAGCAGCCCCAGCCGCTCTGCGGCGATCTCGGCGTCCGCGATCCGCCGCTGCACCAGCCGCGCCACGGCCTCGTCGGAGGTGCCCTCCGCCAGCCGGGACTGGATCATCATCGCCGTCTCGTGCAGCCGGGCCGTGCCCTCCCGCACCGCCTCCAGGACCTTCTCCACCTCGTCCGGACCGGCGTCCAGCAGCTCCAGCTGGGCGGTCACCAACTGCGCCAGACGCACCCGGAACGCCTCGCGCAGGCGTTGCAGGACGCCCGCCGGTGTCTCGTACACGACCACGAACCGGACGAGGGCGCTGGAGGCGAACGCGACCGCGATGACACCGTAGAGCGCGGGCAGCGCCGACGCGGTGGCGCCGACGAACAGGGACATGAAGTAGAGCTGGAAGCCGATCAGGCCGAGCGCGTTGCCCCGGTCACCGAACCGGCGGCTGTATACCGCGCAGAAGATCAGGACGACGAAGAAGACGTCCCCGGCCACCACGAGCCGGTTGAGGAGTGCGCCGAGCGAGACGGACACCAGCGCCACCGGAAGACCGAGGGCGAGCGTGACCGCCTGCTGCGAGCGCTGCTTCTCCCGGATGGCGAAGGTGGCCGCCATCGACGCGATCGCCCCGGCCACCAGAAGCGTCACGGGCACGCGCAGCACGCCGAGTACGGCCAGCGTCAGCGCGATCGAGCCCGCCGTCCGCGATCCGGCGGCCAGCCGCAGCAGGCCGGGATCGGACGCCGTGAAGCGATCACGCAGCCGCGACCGGACCGGCCTCTGTGCTGCTCCCACGCCGCCGCCCCCTCCCGTTCACCCTCATGATCCGCCCGACCAGCATGGCATGTCACGGCCGGACCGCTTTTCGCGGCCCGGCCGTACCGGCGGGAGAGGCCCCGCCCCGGTGTCACACCTGCCGGGGGCGGTCCCGCTCGACGTGCTCCCGCACCTGCTCGGGTGTCATGTACCTGTCGGTGTACTCGAAGTCCTTCAGCTTGGCGGGCTTGCGGGCCTGGAATCCGGTGCGGACGAAATCGTCACCGGCGACCGCGTTGAGCAGCCAGTTGATCGCGACCCTGGTCTTGGCGACGTTGGTGCGCAGCGCCCCGAGGTGGTAGCCGCGGGCCACGGCCTGGGCCGGGACGCCGCGCAGTTCCACGCCGAGCGGCTTGGAGACCGCGTCCGCGCCGCCGAGGTCGACGACGAGACCGAGGTCCCTGTGCTCGTACGGCCGCAGGGGCTGCCCGCGCAGCGTCGCGATGACGTTCTCCGCGACCCGCCGGCCCTGCCGCGTGGCGTGCTGCGCGGTCGGCGGGCACACCGCGCCGTCGCCCTTGGCCAGGTCGGGTACGGCGGCGGAGTCCCCGAGCGCGAACACCCCGTCGTGGCCGGGCAGGCGCATCTCGGCGGTCACCGCGAGCCGGCCCCTGACCGTCTCCGCGCCGAGGGTCGCGATGAGCGGGCTGGCCACCACGCCCGCGGTCCAGATCAGGGTGCGGGTCGGCACCACCCGGCCGTCGGTGAAGGTGACCTCTTCCGGCCCGGCCTTGGCGATGGACACTCCGAGCGAGATCTCGATGCCCCGGCGGCCCAGCACCTCCTGGGCGCTGCGGCCCAGCTTGTCGCCCAGCTCCGGCATCAGCTTCGGCGCGATGTCGATCAGGTGCCACTTGATCAGCGCCGGGTTCAGCCGCGGGTAGCGCTTGACGGCGGCGTGCGTCAGCCGTTGCAGGCACGCCGCGGTCTCGGTGCCGGCGTACCCGCCGCCGACCACCACGAACTGGAGCCGCGAGGCGCGCTCGGCCGGGTCCTCGCTGGCGTCGGCGAGGTCCAGCTGGGTGATGACGTGGTCGCGGATGTAGGCGGCCTCGGCCAGCGTCTTCATGCCGAAGGCGTGGTCCAGGAGCCCCGGGATGTCGAACGTCCGGGTGACGCTGCCGGGGGCCAGCACCAGGTAGTCGTACGGCTCGTCGACGACGTGGTCGGTGAGCGTGCGGACGACGCACACCTTGGCCTTCAGGTCCACGCCGACGGCGCCGCCCGGGATGATCCGGGTGCGGTACTTCTTGCTGCGGCGCAGGGAGATGGCGACCGACTGGGGTGTCAGCACCCCGGAGGCGACCTGGGGCAGCAGCGGCAGATACAGCTGGTAGGATCGCGGCGTCACCAAAGTGATGTCCGCCTCGCCGGGGGAGAGCCTGCGCTCCAGACGGCGGACGCACGCCACACCGGCGAAGCCTGCGCCGACCACCAGGATCCTGGGTCGTGTCACTGGAAACCTCCGAGGACGCCCCCGGCTTCAGCCGGGGGATGAGTCGGACTCCTGCGGAGCAGGGCAGGGAACGGGGTTTCGCCCAAAAGGCGAAAGACCGCCCACACGGTTGGGTAAGCTGACTGCCGTGCGTTGCGAGAGCCAAGCACGCGCAACTCCTTTGTTTAACGGGCAACCGGGCAGGTTCCGTCCCGGCTGGTGCTGAGAGCGTCAGACTCGTTCGCATGCTGAGCGAATGAGCTGCTTGAGCCAGGAATCCCCCTGCTTCGGCTGGGGGAGGGTTCAAGATGTTTCATCCCTTCTGCTGCGGGGGCTCCGGGCGGCTGCAACGACGTCCTTGCGTCTGCCCGTGGACGGCTGCTTCGCACCTCACCGGTCCATCGGTTCCGTCGAGTCCACGAGCACAACGATGCCCCCACCGGGTCGCGCGCGCACCGGGCGCCGTCGTCCCCGCCGTCCGGAACACGGCCGGACGGCAGGGGCCGCCTCGGCGGGTTCCCGGGATCCGGTGCCGTACCGGGTCCGTTCCGGAAGCGCACACGGGCGGTGGGAGGGCCTGTTCGTCCCACCGCCGCGTGCGGGGTGACGCCGCGCGGGGCTACCGCAGGTGGTCCGCGCCCGCCGGGACCCGGTCCGGCTCCCCGCCGGCCTCGCGGTCGATGTGGCACAGCAGGAGGCAGACGTCGTCGTCGCGTTCGGAGTCGCTCAGCAACGGGCCCAGGATGCGGTCCGCCGAGCCGTCCAGGTCGGTGTCCAGATCGGCCGGGTCGAACGCCTCGAGGGCGGCGGCGAGGCGGTCGATGCCGGGGTCGATGCCCCGTGTCCGGCGCTCCACGAGACCGTCCGTGTACAGCGCCAGGGTCGCGCCCGGGGAGAGGCGCACGGTGTGGTCCGCGATCTCCTGCCTCAGCGGGATGCCGAGCATGGCGCCCGGCTTGGCGTCGAGGACGTGCACCCGGCCGTCCGGCAGCCGCAGCACGGGCGGCGGATGGCCCGCGGCGGCCCAGGTGACGGTGGGATCGTCCGGACTGAACCGGGCGATGACCGCGGTCGCGAACAGGTCGGGCTGGAGATGGTGCAGGAACACGTGCAGCCGGGTCAGCAGCCGGCCGGGGCTGCCGCCGTCGACGGCGTAGGCGCGCAGCGCGGTACGCAGTTGGCTCATCATCACGGCCGCGTGCAGCCCGTGGCCGGTGACGTCGCCGATGACGGTGATCAGGCTCCCGTCGGGCTGCCGGAAGGCGTCGTACCAGTCCCCGCCGATGTTCAGCCCGTGCGTGGCCGGCAGGTAGCGCGCGGCCAGGCGCAGGCCCGGTGTGGTGGGCAGATCGGTGAGCAGCGCGCGCTGCAACGTCTCGGCGATGTCGCGGTTGTGCTCGAAGCGGCGCGCGTTGTCGAGGGCGACGCTGGCCCGCCGGGCCAGCTCGATCAGCATGACCGCGTCGTCGGGGTCCCAGCGGGCGCCGGGCGGCGACAGGGTCAGCACACCGAGCGGTGCCCGCCGGGCGAGCAGCGGGACGCACAGCAGGGGCCGGCCGGGGTTCAGCGCGGACGGCGGCTGGTCGTCGACGCCCGGCAGGTCACCAGGGTGGTCGGCCGCGTACTGCGGCCGGCCGGTACGGGCCGCGAGCACCGCGGCCGCCGGATGCGGGGCGGACCGGAGCCGCTCGTCCTCGTGGTCGAACAGCCACACGTCGACCCGGTCGGCGTACCGGGGCACCAGCAGGTCCGGTAGCCGCCGCAGGATCTACTCGTGGTTGAGCGAGGTCGTCAGCAGCGCGCTGGCGTCGGCCAGGAACCTCAGCCTGCGGCGGGCCTCCTCCGCCTCGGTGCGCGCCGAGCGCTCGGCGGTGAACGCCTCCCGCTGGGCCCGCCAGGCGGTGTCCAGATCGGCGTGCAGGGCCACGACTCCCTGGTTGGTCTGGTGCAGCTCCTCGCGGTGGAAGGCGACCAGTTCCTCCTGCTCCGCGAGTTTCCCCAGAACCGCCGCCGTGTCCTCGTCGGCGGCCAGCAGCGCCTCGGCCAGGAGGTCCGTGTCGTCCGGCACCTCCGGATCCGGCGGCGCGCCGGCCTCCGTGCAGGTCACGGACATCCGCCACGGCGGTTCCCCGTCGTCCTGTGTGTCACGGGCCGGAGCCACGGTGACGTGCAGCGTGCCCGCGTCCCGTTCGGGGCCGAGGCCTGGGCCCCGAGGGCGACCGTCCAGGTGCCGCCCTCGGTCAGGCACTGACGCAGGCGGGCGCTGAGGGCGGTGGCCAGGCGGGCGCGTTCGAGCGGCGGCACCCCGTACGCGGCCGCCGCGCGGGCCGTGGCGACACGGGCCCGGGCGGCGTCGGTGACGGTGGTGACCCGCAAGGTGGGCGTCATGGGCGGTCCGGCGGGGTGGGAGTCAGAACGGCCACGGCGGTGTCGTCCCGGACCGGGCGGGCGGAGCTGCTGGCGTCACGTACCGTCACGGCGGCCGTCACCGCGGGATCGGTCGCCGTGGGCGGGCCGGCCGCTCCGGGCGGCGCCCACCGGCTGGGCAGGCCGTCGCTGTGCAGAACGAGCAGGCGGTCGTCCCCCCCAGTGTCGGCGTGACGCCCTCTCACCCTCCCGGCGAGCTGGCGCGCGTGACCTCCACGGCGGCCGAGCTGCTGGAGGTCCTGTGGGGCCGCGCGTCCACGGCAGCTCAGGGTGCTGCTCATCCTGGAACACGACGAAGGCATCAACCTGCGCACCCTGGCCGGCCCCCTGGGCTCCACGCCGCCGTCCACGAGCAGGCTCTGCGACCGCCTGGAGGCGGTGGCTTCGTACGGCGGCAGGCGGCCGCCACCGGCCGCCGGGAGGTGGAACTGCGCCTCAGCAGCCGCGGCCGGGCGTTCCTGGCCGATGTACGTGCGCGCCGCGAGACGGAGTTGCGGTCCGTGCGGAGCGGATGCCGACGGGCCGGCGGGTGGCGCTGCTGACCGGGCTCGAGGGGTTCTGCGCGGCCGCGTCGGCACTGCTCCACGACGGCGGCGCGGCGGGCGACGCCCGCACGGCCTGACGCCGTCCCCGTACGTGCTCTGCGGTCCTGGCGCTTCCCGCGCCCGCCGTCGCGCTCACTTCGCCTCCGGCTCCTCCGGCTTCCGGTCCACCAGGGCCAGCGCCTCCTCGGCGCTCCCCGAGACCGGCACCGTGATGCTGACCCCCGTGAGATCGAGGATCCGCAGCACCGCCGGGGCGGGGGCGATGATGTGCACGCTGCCCGCCCGCTCCCGGGCCTCCTGGTACACCCGCAGGATGATGTTCATCCCCGAGGAGTCCATGAAGGGGACGGCGGACAGGTCCAGCAGGAAGTGCCGTCGGCCGTGGTGGAGCTGGTTGGCCAGATGGGCCTGCAACTCGGTCGCGGTGTCGACGTCCAGGTAACCGTCGACCGTGAGCAGGGCGACATCCTCCCGGGGCAGGGTGACCTCCACGGACAGCGGATTGTGGGCAAGGGGCACGGATACCTCCAACGAGTGCTGACGGCCGGCCAGTGGCGGCTACCCCCGTCGACGCCTTCGACGCACACCGGTCGTGCACCGGTGACGTGATCCATTTCGCGTCAACGGCGACGGGCGGCACCCCGCACTGCGCACCCGCGCGTACCCCGGAACGCGGTCGCCATGCGTCGGACGGGGCGGCGACCGCTCGCCGTCAGGCGACCCGGATGCCCACGATGCACGTGTCGTCGTCCGTGTCCGACCTGCTGTAGGTCAGCAGCCGGTCCAGCTGCTGGTCCAGGGTCCTGGGCGCCGAACGGGCCGTGGTCAGCAGATGGCTGAGCGACTCCTCCACGGAGCGGTCCCGGCGCTCGATCAGACCGTCGGTGTACATCAGCAGCGTGTCCTGCGGCGCGAACCGAAGCTCGGCCTCCTCGTACGCCGCTTCCGCCACCGCGCCCAGCAGCATGCCTCGGACCAGGGGCAGCGCCGCCGCCTCCGCGCCGCGCACCAGCACCGGCGGCAGATGCCCGGCCCGGGCCCAGCGCAGGGTGCGCCGCCGGGGGTCGTACAGGGCGCAGACCGCGGTGGCGGTGACGGCATCGGTCAGATGGTGCGCCACGATGTTCGGCCACGACAGCAGCTGGCCAGGCCCGGCCCCGGTCACGGCCAGGCCCCGCAGCGCGTTGCGCAGCACCACCATGCTGGTGGCCGCCTCGATGCCGTGGCCGGCGACGTCGCCGACGCACAGCAGCACGAGCCCGGAGGGCAGCACCACGGCGTCGTACCAGTCGCCGCCCACCAACCGAGTTCGATCAGGGCCCGGCCCTCGGCCTTCGCCTGCGCGGCGCGCACTTCGCGGCGCAGCCGCTCCACGGTGGCGGCCAGCCGCCCCACGGGGGAGGTGGGGGAGGCCCCGGCGGGATCGGGCGGTTCCGGGCCGCCGATGGGCGGCTGCGCCCCGGAGGCGGACGGCTCCGGACGGGGCCCGGCGCCGTCCGGATCGCGCCGCTGCCCGGACGTGCTCACCAGGGACAAGCTCCTCGGCTGAACGGCGCCGGGGTGCGGGAGGTGCCGCGGCGGACCGGGCCCGCCCCGCCGGTGCGCGGGGCGGGCGCCGACGCGCTCACGCGGACAGCCAGTGCCGGACGCAGGCGATGAGGTCGTCCGTGTCCACGGGCTTGGTGACGTAGTCGCTGGCCCCGGACGCCAGCGACTTCTCCCGGTCCCCGGGCATCGCCTTCGCGGTGACGGCGATGATCGGCAGCTCGGCGTACCGCGGCAGCCTGCGGATCTCGGCCGTCGCGGTGTAGCCGTCCATCTCCGGCATCATCACGTCCATCAGGACGAGCGCGACGTCGGGGTTGCCGACCAGCGTCTCGATGCCCTTGCGCCCGTTCTCCGCGTGCAGCACCCGGAAGCCGTGCAGCTCCAGCATCCCGCTGAGCGCGAACAGGTTGCGCGCGTCGTCGTCGACGACGAGGACGGTACGGCCCGCGAAGGCGCCGTCGACGGGCGGCGCGAGTTCCTGCGGCTCCTCGGCCCGCACCAGGGACAGCACGTCCCCCGGCTCCTCGGCCGACAGGTGCAGGGCGATGCGCTCGCGCAACTCGTCGAGGCTGGAGAGGAATTCGAGGGAGCCGTCGTCCCCGCGCGAGCGCACTGCCTCCGCCTGGGCCACGTCCGGACGCTGACCGCTGTGCACGAGCACCGGTACGCCCGCCAGCGCCGAGTCGCCCTGGAGCGCCCGCAGGAACCGGGACGCCTCCCGCTCGGGCATGTCCAGGTCGAGGACGACGCAGTGGCACGGCTCGACGGCCAGCGCCCCCGCGGCCTCCGGCGCGCCGACGGCGGTGATGACGTCGACGGCGGGCAGCGCGCCCGTGTCGTCGGCGCTGTGCCGGACCACGTCCGCGACCACGCTCTCGGCGACCAGGGTCAGCAGCCCACGGGAGCGCTCCTCGACGACCAGCAGCCGCCGCCTGCGCGGCCCGTCGCCGCCCGAGTGCGGCCACGCGCCCTCCCGGTCCGCCGTGCCGGCCGGCACCAGCTCGGCCGGGGCCTTCTGCGAGGTCCGGCCGCCGCCGAGCACCTGCTCGAAGTCGGGGCGGGCCACCGGCAGGAAGAGCGTGAACGTGCTGCCCCGGCCGGGCACGCTGTCCACGGCGACGGCACCGCCGAGCAGGTGCGCGATCTCCCGGGTGATGGACAGCCCGAGGCCGGTCCCGCCGTACTTGCGGCTGGTCGTGCCGTCCGCCTGCTGGAAGGCGCCGAAGATCGTCTCCAGGTGCTGTTCCGGGATGCCGATGCCGGTGTCCTTGACCCGGAAGGACACGACCGCGCCGCCCCGCACGACTCCCTCGGGCACCTCGTCGTCCGCGGCCGGCTCGATGCACAGCTCGACGCCGCCCTTCTCGGTGAACTTCACCGCGTTGGACAGCAGGTTGCGCAGGATCTGGCGAAGCCGGGAGTCGTCGGTGAGCAGGTCCGCGGGCGCGCCCGCTGCGGTGGTGACCGCGAACTGGAGGCCCTTCTGCGTCGTCATCGGCTGGAAGGTGGCCTCGACGTAGTCGATGAGCTGGCGCAGCGACACCCGCTCCGGGGTGACGTCCATCTTGCCCGCCTCGACCTTCGACAGGTCCAGGATGTCGTTGATCAGCTGGAGCAGGTCACTGCCCGCGGAGTGGATGATCCCCGCGTACTCGACCTGCTTCGGGCTGAGGTTGCGCGAGGGGTTCTGGGCGAGCAACTGGGCCAGGATGAGCAGGCTGTTGAGCGGGGTGCGCAGCTCGTGGCTCATGTTCGCCAGGAACTCCGACTTGTACTTCGAGGCCAGCGACAACTGCTGGGCGCGGGCCTCCAGTTCCTGCCGGGCCTGCTCGATCTGAAGGTTCTTCGCCTCGATGTCGCGGTTCTGCTCCGCCAGCAGCGAGGCCTTGTCCTCCAGTTCGGCGTTGGAGCGCTGAAGCTCGTCCTGCTGCGACTGCAACTCGGCCGAGCGAGCCTGGAGTTCGGCCGTCAGCCGCTGGGACTCGTCCAGCAGCTCGTCGGTGCGGGCGTTGGCCACGATGGTGTTGACGTTGACCCCGAGGGCTTCGCGCAGCTGCTCCAGGAAGTCCCGGTGGATCGGCGTGAACGCGGTCACCGACGCCAGCTCGATGACGCCGAGGACCTGGTCCTCGAACAGGATCGGCAGCAGGATCAGCGCGGTCGGCACCGCCTGGCCGAGCCCGGAGGAGATGGTGACGTACCCCGTCGGCAGTTCGTCGACCGTGATGGTACGGCGGCTGCGTGCGGCCTGGCCGACCAGTGAGCGGCCGAAGGAGAAGCGGGTGGGCCGCTCGTCGTCGGGCCTGCCATAGGAGCCGACGAGCCGCAGTTCGGGGCCGCGCTCGCCGTCCTCGGCCAGGTAGAAGGCGCCGTACTGGGCCGACACCAGCGGGGTCAGCTCATCCATGATCAGGTCGGCCACGACCGGCAGGTCGCGGTGGCCCTGCATCAGGCCCGTGATCCGCGCCAGGTTGCTCTTGAGCCAGTCCTGCTCCTGGTTGGCCCGGGTGGTCTCGCGCAGGGACTCCACCATCGAGTTGATGTTGTCCTTGAGTTCGGCGACCTCGCCGGAGGCCTCCACGGTGATCGAGCGGGTCAGGTCGCCCTCCGCCACGGCACTGGCCACCGCGCCGATCGCCCGCACCTGCCGGGTCAGGTTGCCGGCCAGCTCGTTGACGTTCTCCGTGAGCCGCTTCCAGGTGCCCGAGACGCCCTCCACCTCGGCCTGTCCGCCGAGGCGTCCTTCGGTGCCGACCTCGCGGGCGACGCGGGTGACCTCGTCGGCGAAGGCGGACAGCTGGTCGACCATCGTGTTGATGGTCGTCTTCAGCTCCAGGATCTCGCCGCGCGCGTCGACGTCGATCTTCTTCGACAGGTCGCCCCTGGCCACCGCGGTCGTCACCAGCGCGATGTTGCGCACCTGACCGGTGAGGTTGTTCGCCATCGAGTTGACGTTGTCGGTCAGGTCCTTCCAGGTGCCCGCGACGTTGGGCACGTGGGCCTGTCCGCCGAGGCGTCCTTCGGTGCCGACCTCGCGGGCGACGCGCGTGACCTCGTCGGCGAACGCGGACAGGGTGTCGACCATCGTGTTGATCACGTCGGCCAGCGCCGCGACCTCGCCCTCGGCCTCGACCGTGATCTTGCGGGACAGGTCGCCGCGGGCCACGGCGGTGGCGACCTGGGCGATCGAGCGGACCTGCCCGGTCAGGTTGGACGCCATCACGTTGACGTTGTCGGTGAGGTCCTTCCACGTCCCGGAGACGCCCTGGACGTCGGCCTGTCCGCCGAGGCGTCCTTCGGTGCCGACCTCGCGGGCGACGCGGGTGACCTCGTCGGCGAAGGCGGAGAGCTGGTCGACCATCGTGTTGATGGTGTTCTTGAGTTCGAGGATCTCGCCGCGGGCGTCGACGGTGATCTTCTGGGAGAGGTCGCCCTCGGCGACCGCCGTCGCCACCTGGGCGACGTTGCGGACCTGGGCGGTCAGGTTGCCGGCCATGAAGTTGACGGAGTCGGTCAGGTCCCGCCAGGTGCCCTTGACGCCCTGGACGTCGGCCTGTCCGCCGAGGCGTCCTTCGGTGCCGACCTCGCGGGCGACGCGGGTGACCTCGTCGGCGAAGGCGGAGAGCTGGTC
>NZ_JBIVPK010000065.1:0-8743 GCF_044754605.1 Streptomyces sp. NPDC093064 | reverse complement strand
TCGACCATCGTGTTGATGGTGTTCTTGAGTTCGAGGATCTCGCCGCGGGCGTCGACGGTGATCTTCTGGGAGAGGTCGCCCTTGGCCACCGCGGTCGTCACCTGGGCGACGTTGCGGACCTGGGCGGTGAGGTTGCCCGCCATGAAGTTGACGGAGTCGGTCAGGTCCCGCCACACACCCGCCACGCTGGGCACCTTTGCCTGTCCGCCGAGGCGCCCTTCGGTGCCGACCTCGCGGGCGACGCGGGTGACTTCGTCGGCGAAGGCGGAGAGCTGGTCGACCATCGTGTTGACGGTCTCCTTCAGTTGCAGGATCTCGCCGCGCGCGGGCACGTCGATCTTCTGCGACAGATCACCCTTGGCCACCGCCGTCGCCACCTGCGCGATGTCCCGCACCTGGGTGGTGAGGTTGCCCGCCATGGCATTGACCGAGTCGGTCAGATCGGCCCAGGTGCCCGAGACCCCCGGCACC
This sequence comes from Streptomyces sp. NPDC093064, assembly GCF_044754605.1. Lineage (NCBI taxonomy): Bacteria > Bacillati > Actinomycetota > Actinomycetes > Kitasatosporales > Streptomycetaceae > Streptomyces > Streptomyces sp. NPDC093064. Next base: position 8,272 of record NZ_JBIVPK010000065.1, on the reverse strand, counting down.
TCCGCCTGACCGCCGAGCGTGCCCTCGGTGCCGACCTCCCGGGCCACCCGGGTGACTTCGGAGGTGAACACGGACAACTGGTCGACCATGCCGTTGAACACGGTCGCGATGTCGCCCATGAGCCCGTCGGCGTCCTCCGGCAGGCGCGTGCCGAAGTCGCCGTCCCGCACGGCCGTCAGGCCGGCCAGGAGTTGCCGCAGCTCCCGGTCGCCCGGCACGGCGTCGAGGACCTCGGTTCTGTCGCTGGTCATACGCACCCTCGTCCCGCTCCCCAGGAGTCCTCGCCGGTGAGGACTCGGACATCTCCAACGGGCCGCCGCGGGCCCGCCGACGTGCGTGCATTTCCGTGATTTCACGGATCTGCGTGATGAGAAATACGCCGAAGGCTAACCCACCCGGACCACCCCGAACAAAACACTTGCGTCAATATCCAGCCCGGTGTATTCACCCCCGCAGGCCGTGCATGACCTCGGGGTTCAGGGGTACGCGGACGTCTTGACGCATGACGCTCCGTTCGAAAGAACCCGAACACCCCGGCCCCGGAAACGTCCGTATGACAACAATGCCGCCATCGCCCTTCACTCTTTCGGTGGAAATTCGTGGATCCGTCGTCGTGGTACGTGTGGGAGGCGACCTCGACTACCTCACCCGCGGCCAACTCCTGGACGCGGTGACCGTGGTGCTCACCCGGCGTCACGCGGCCCGGCACCCGGTCGCCGACGTACGCCTGGAGTTCTCGCGACTCGAGAGCGTCGACTCCTCCGGCCTGTCCGCGCTGCTCCAGATCCGGCGCCTCGTGGACGAGGCGGGCGTCGCACTCCACCTGGACGAGCGTCCGGCCGTCCTGGAGCGGTTGCTGGACATGACCGGAACGCTGGAACTGCTCACCTGCCGGCCCGAGAACACCTCCGCGCCCCAGGACATCTCGGCGCCCGAGGACGCCACCGGGCCCGCTCGTCCGCCGGCGATCTGAGCCCGCGCGGCGACCGAGCCTCCCGCACCCCCGCTCTTCGCGGCGCGGCGCCGAATGCCGTGGTCGGAGAAGGGTAGTTGGTGCGGTGGGAGCCGACGGACCGGGACCGCCGGCCCGAGACTCGTGACACGTCAGCCCGGGGAGGAAGGAGCAGCGTGACCATAGAAAGAATCTGGTCGTATCCGCCGCAGGTCGCTCGTACCGAGGAAGAGGACCTGACCGGCTTCACCGTCGTCGCCACCGACGGCACCGTGGGCCACGTGGACCGGGAGGGCGGCCACTCCGGGATGCGGCACCTGGTCGTGGACACCGGGGTGTGGGTGTTCGGCAGGAGCATGCTGGTGCCGGTCGGCATGGTCGCCGGCATCGACTCCGCGGAGCGGAGGATCACGGTCGCCTGTTCGCGCGGGCAGATCAAGGCGGCGCCGCCCTTCAGGACCGACAGCGAGACCAGGGACCCGGAGTACCTGACGCGGGTGGGTGCCTATTACCACGGGCTTCCACCCCGCCAGGCGACCAGCGCCTGAACCGGTGCGGCCCGCCGGTCGGGTCCTGACACCGTGACCGAGCCCGGACCCCGTCCGCAGTCGGGGCTCCGGGTGATCGGGGCTCACCAGGGCAGGAAGGCGTGCACGTCCTTGCCGTGATCGTTGACCACCACGCTCACCTGGTCGCACAGGGTGTGGATCAGGTGCCAGCCGATGCCGCCGCCGCCCCGGCTGGGGCGGAACGGCCGCGGGGCCGGCTGTGTGGTGCTGGTGTCGCTGAGCGTCACGTGCACCCCGTCGAAAGTGCGCCGCATCCGCAGCTCGAACGGCCCCGGCGCGTACTGCACCGCGTTCGCCGCGAGTTCCGTGACCACCAGCAGGATGTCGTCCCAGTGCTCGGGTGCCGCCGGCAGCGAGAGCCGTGCGACCTCATCGAGGAACTCCTCCGCGGCGAGTCGCGCACCCGTGACATGGTGCAACTCACCCGCGAAGCGGGCGGTGCGGCTCGGAATGCCCTCGCTGGCCAGTGTGTCGTCCCCAGGCGGCTCGAATGCCATCTCGCCTTCCGGCCCGGCCCCGTCGGCCGGGCTGTCGTCCTTTCTTTCCCTTGCGTCCACTGTCTTGTTCCCAGGGGCGCGGAGCCTACGCTTGGGCGTCGCAGGCAGCGGAAGGCAGGCAGTCGGCAGGGGGCGGACGGCAGCACTGAGCAGGCAGGAGGCGGTCGGCGGCAGGTCGGCGGCAGGGAATCCGGCAGCAGCAGCCGGCCCCGTACGGGGCCGGTGTTTTCCGGCCCGCGTCAGCGGAAGACGTTGTCGGAGTCGTCCCAGTCGGCCATCGGGTCGTGCGCGGTGTCCCGGCGCGGGGAGCGGCTCCGCGCCTGGTACATGGCGTCGATCTCGACCGCGTAGTGCCGCACGATGACGTCCCTGCGCAGCTTCATCGACGGTGTGAGCAGCCCGCCGGCCACGTCGAAGGGCGCGGGCAGCACCCGGAAGACCCGGATGGACTCCGAGCGGGAGACGGCGCTGTTCGCGGCGGCGACCGCCCGCTCGATCTCCTCCCGCAGCGCGTTCTCCTCGCGCGCCTCCTGCTCCGGCGCGTCACCCTGCAACGTCAGCGCGGCACGCCAGTGGGCCAGGAACTCCGGGTCCAGGGTGATCAGCGCCCCCACGCAGGGCCGGTTGTCGCCCACGACCACCGCCTGCTGGATCAGCGGATGCATCCGCAGCCGCTGCTCCAGCGGGGCCGGGGCCACGCTCTTGCCGCCGCTGGTGACGATGATGTCCTTCTTGCGCCCGGTGATCGTCAGATAACCCTCGGCGTCCAGCTTCCCGATGTCCCCCGTGGCCAGCCAGCCGTCGCGCAGCGCGGCCCGGGTCGCGGCCTCGTCGCCCACGTACCCCTGGAACACCGACGGCCCCTGGACCAGGATCTCCCCGTCGTCCGCGACCTCGATCGCCGTGCCCGGCAGCGCCGTGCCCACGGTCCCCGACTTCTCCCGGCCCAGCGGCTGCATGGTGATGCCGCCCGCGGTCTCCGTGAGCCCGTATCCGTCGTGCACGTAGATGCCGATGCCCTCGTAGAACAAGGTGAGTTCGCGGCTGAGCGGGGAGCCTCCGGAAGTGGCGCGGACCACCCTGCCGCCCAGTGCGGTCCGCAGCTTGCGGTACACCGTCCGCTCGTACAGGGCGTGTTGCAGCCGCAGGTCGAGCCCGGGACCCGGCCCCCGGCCCAGCCGCTGCCGCTCCAGCGCCGCGGCGAAGTCCCGGGCGGTGTCGGCCGCCCGCTCGAACAGCGCGCCGCGGCCGGACTGCCGGGCCGCGTGCAGGAAGTTCTTGTAGATCTTCTCGAAGACGGAGGGCACGGCGTAGAAGTACGTCGGCCTGAACGTGCGCAGCGCCGACGTCAGCGCCTCCTCGCCCAGCTCCGGTTCGTGGCCCATCAGGATGCCGCCGCGGATGCACAGGCCCTGGACCATCAGCCCGTACACGTGCGAGAAGGGCAGGAAGGCGAGTACCGACGCCTGCTCACCGGACGGTGCGGCGGTGTGCCCCCAGCCGGCCAGCAGCGTGTCGCAGGGGCTCGCCAGCGCGCGGTGGCTCAGCGCGCAGCCCAGGGCGCGGCCCGTCGTGCCGGAGGTGTACGCGATCGCCGCGGTCGCGTCCGGCAGCACGATCCGGCGCAGCGAGTCCACCGTGGTCGGCGGTATCACCGCTCCCCGTTGCACCAGGTGCTCCAGCGCCCCCGCGTCCAGCTGCCACACGTGCCGGAGCCGGGGCAGCGTCGCGCACACCGGGCCGACCGTCATCACGCCCTGCTCGTCCTCGACGACGACGGCCACGCACTCGGAGTCCCGCAGGATCCACTCGACCTGCTCGCGCGAGGAGGTCGGGTAGATCGGGACGACCTCGGCGCCGACCGCCCACAGCGCGTACGCGAGGACCGTCCACTCGTACCGGGTGCGGGCCATGACCGCCACGCGGTGGCCGGGCGAGATCTTGGCGGCGACCAGCCCTCTGGCCAGGTCGGTCACCTGGTCCCGCAGCTCCACGGCGGTCACCTCCTCCCACACCGGGGAGGAGGGGTCGGCGCGGCGCGCGAGCACCGGCAGGGTGGGACGGGTCTGTGCGGTCTCGAAGACGCTGTCGGCGAGCCCGCCGGTCAGCGGGGCGACGGCGGACGGAGCGAGGGCGAAGTCGCGCATGCGCTGCTCCTGGGGTTCACGGAGGTGACTCCGCCGATGAGTGGGGTGGTCGACGCGGATCGAATGTAGCCCAGGTCAGCGCGTCACGGGCCCCGAACCGGGAAGTAGCCCCGTTCCTCCCGCCCCCGCCCGCTCAGGCGGGGTACGGAGTCAGCCAGAGCGTGGCGAGCGGCGGCAGCGTGAGCCTGATGTGCCCGTCGTCCGGCCCGCCCTCCGGTTCGAGCGTCCCGGGGTTGGCGACGCCGCCGCCGCCGTAGCGGGCGGCGTCGGTGTTCATGACCTCGCGCCACGCGGTGACCTCGCCCGGCACGTCCAGGCGGTAGTCCTCGCGCACCACGGGGGAGAAGTTCGACACCGCCAGCAGCGGAGCGCCGGCCGCGTCGTGGCGCAGGAACGCGTAGACGTTGTCGTCGGCTGCGTCCACGGCCACCCAGCGGAAGCCCTCGGGCCGGGTGTCGCGCTCCCACAGGGCCGGTGTGGCCCGGTAGAGCGTGTTGAGGTCGCGCACCAGGTCCCGCACCCCGCGGTGGTCGCCCGCGGCGCAGTAGTCCTCGTCGAGCAGCCACCACTCGGGCCCGTGCTGCTCGGAGAACTCACCTCCCTGGGCGAACTCCTGGCCCATGAACAGCAGTTGCTTGCCCGGGTGGGCCCACATGAAGCCCAGGTACGCGCGGTGGTTCGCGCGTCGCTGCCACCAGTCGCCGGGCATCTTCGACACCAGCGAACGCTTGCCGTGCACCACCTCGTCGTGCGAGATCGGCAGGACGTAGTTCTCGCTGTAGGCGTACACCATCGCGAAGGTCATCTCGTGGTGGTGGTACTTGCGGTGCACCGGCTCCTTGCTCATGTACTGGAGCGAGTCGTGCATCCAGCCCATGTTCCACTTCAGCCCGAAGCCCAGGCCGCCGCTGTCGGTCGGCGCGGTCACCCCGCCCCAGGCGGTCGACTCCTCGGCGATGGTCACCACGCCCGGGGCGCGCCGGTACACGGTGGCGTTCATCTCCTGGAGGAACGCCATCGCGTCCAGGTCCTCCCGGCCGCCGTACGCGTTGGGCGTCCACTGGTCGGAGTCGCGCGAGTAGTCCAGGTAGAGCATGGAGGCCACCGCGTCCACGCGCAGGCCGTCGACGTGGAACTCCTCGCACCAGTACACGGCGTTCGCGACCAGGAAGTTGCGCACCTCCGTGCGGGCGAAGTCGAACTCGTACGTCCCCCAGTCGGGGTGCTCGGCGCGCTGCGCGTTCCCCGGCTCGTACAGCGGGTCCCCGTCGAAGCGGGCCAGCGCCCAGTCGTCCTTGGGGAAGTGCGCCGGCACCCAGTCCATGATCACGCCGATCCCGGCCCGGTGGCAGGCGTCGACGAAGTACCGGAAGTCGTCCGGCGAGCCCAGGCGCGCGGTCGGGGCGTAGTAGGAGGTGACCTGGTAGCCCCAGGACGGCCCGAAGGGGTGCTCGGCGACCGGCATCAGTTCCACGTGCGTGAAGCCCAGGTCCTTGACGTACGCGGGCAGTCGCTCGGCCAGTTCGCGGTACGTCAGCCCCGGCCGCCAGGACGGCAGGTGGACCTCGTACACCGAGAACGGCGCCTCGTGCACCGGGGTGTCCGCGCGGTGCGCCATCCACTCCTGGTCGCCCCACTCGTGGTGGGCGGCCGTCACGACGGACGCGGTGGCGGGCGGCACCTCGGTGCGCCGTGCCATCGGGTCGGCCTTGAGGAACCGGCCGCCGTACTGCGAGGTGATCTCGAACTTGTACTTCGCGCCCTCGCCGATCCCGGGCAGGAACAGCTCCCAGACGCCTGCCGCGCCCAGCGAGCGCATCGGGAAGGCGGTGCCGTCCCAGTGGCTGAAGTCGCCGGCCACCCGCACGCCCCGGGCGTTCGGCGCCCACACCGTGAACCGGGTGCCCCGCACGCCCTGGTGGGTCATCGGCTCCGCGCCCAGCGCCTGCCACAGCTGCTCGTGCCGGCCCTCCCGGATCAGGTGCAGGTCCAGCTCGCCGAGGGCGGGCAGGAAGCGGTAGGGGTCGTGGACCTCGTACTCGTCCCGCTCGTAGCCGACCACCAGGGTGTAGTCGGGGATCGCGGCCAGGGGCAGTACGGCCGAGAACAGTCCGTCGCCCTCCGAGGCGAGCGGGGTGCGCATGCCGTCCACGACCACGCTCACCGCGCGGGCGAAGGGACGCAGCACCCGCAGGGCGATCCCGCCCGGCACCGGATGCGCGCCGAGCAGCGCGTGCGGGTCGTGGTGGGCGCCGGACAGCAGGCGCTCACGGTCGGCGGGATCGAGCGGCGGGGCCGTTCGGGCCTGTGCCGCCGCGGGCAGGACGGGGCCGGACGGCTCGGGAAGTGACGTGTCGCGCAGTGCCACCGGTTCAGCCTCCTCTCACGGCGAGACGTTCGATCGCCGCCATCGGTACGGCGAGCCAGTCGGGGCGGTGCCGGGCCTCGTACAGCACTTCGTACACGGCACGGTCCGTCTCGTAGGCCCGCAGCAGGGCGTGTTTCTTGCGGGGGTCCCAGCCGGCGCGGGAGGCGTAGCCGGCGCAGTACGCCTCCCGGCAGCGGCGCGCCCACTCCGGGCGCCAGGGGCGGCGCTGGCGGGCGGCGTAGTCGAAGGAGCGCAGCATCCCCGCCACGTCCCGCACCGGGGACTCGGGGATGCGGCGCTCGGCGAGCGGACGCGACGGCTCGCCCTCGAAGTCGATGACGAACCACTCGCGCCCGGCCCGCAGCACCTGGCCGAGGTGCAGGTCGCCGTGCACGCGCTGGGCGGGCGGACCGGCGTCGCAGCTGGCCAGCGCGGCGAACGCGGTGCGCAGCCGGGTCGCGTACGGGCGCAGCGCGGCGACGCTGTGCGCGGCGGCCTCCAGATGTTCGGTCATCGTCGCGGCGGTGCGCGCGATGTCCTGGTGGGCACCGGTGGGGAAGGCACCGGCCAGCGCCAGGTGGACCTCCGCGGTCGCCTGCCCCAACTGGTGCGCCTGGGTGGTGAAGTCGTCACCGGTGGCCAGGGCCCGCAGGGCCAGCGTCCAGCCGTCGGCCGCGTCGCGCAGGAACGGCTGGAGCACCCCGAGCGTCGCGGGCTCCGGTTGCGTGGTGTGGAACCAGGCCACCGGGGCGGGCACCCGGGTGCAGTCCTGCCCGGCCAGGGCCCACGGCACCTCCAGGTCCGGGTTGACGCCCGGCTGGATGCGGCGGAACACCTTCAGGATGAACTCGTCCCCGTACACGATCGAGGAGTTGGACTGCTCGGCGTCCAGCAGCCTGGGCACCAGGCCACCGGGGATCAGTACGGACGGGTCCGCCTCGAAGTGCAGCGGGACCGAGGCGCCGGGGTGGCGCATCCGCTCCAGCAGCAGCTGGGCCGAGCGCGGGTCGCACAGCGCGTCGTAGATCGCGAGGCCGGCCAGCGGCCCCTCCTCGGGGCGGCCGATGAACGCCCGGTGCAGGCGCGGGGCCAGCTGCCGCCGTACGCCGAGGAGCAGTTGGTAGCAGTCGGCGGGCGGCGCGGCGGGCGTGCCGGTGGGGGCGGGGACCGTGCCGGGACCGGAGGGGACGCCCGCGTGCTCGGCGTGGACGAGCAGATGCAGACAGCCCGGGAACAGCTCCGTCATCGACAGCAGACGCAGATCGGTGACGGGCCGGTCCTTGCCGGCGAACCAGCGCTGCTGCGGCAGCCATTCACGCAGCAGCGAGTTGAGTGAGGCCATGGGCCCGGCCAGGCTCGCGGCGCTCGGCGTCAGCGATGCGGTCTTCGGCATGGTCACGCCTCCTTTCGTCGGCCGCACGCTCACACGCGTCGGCCGGTCCGGGATGCGACGTTGGAGGCGAGCCGGAACCAGTAGAACCCGTGGCCGGCCAGGGTGAGCAGGTAGGGGAGTTCACCGATGGCCGGGAAGCGGACTCCGCCGATGAGCTCGACCGGGTGGCGTTCCTGGAAGGCCCGCAGGTCGAGTTCGGTGGGCTGGGCGAAGCGGGAGAAGTTGTGGACGCAGAGGACCAGATCGTCCTTGTACTCGCGCAGGAAGGCGATGACCGCGGGGTTGGAGGACTGGAGTTCGGTGTAGGAGCCGAGTCCGAAGGCGGGGTTCTGTTTGCGGATCTCGA
>NZ_JBIVPK010000064.1:0-32533 GCF_044754605.1 Streptomyces sp. NPDC093064 | reverse complement strand
CCAGCCCCGCACCCCGCCACCCCGTCGGCAAACACCCCCACAAACAAGACACCCCCCGACCTTGAAGGCTGAGGGGGAACCTTTAAATTCAAGCTCATGTCCGGTTATCAGTAGATTCGGTCGGTGCGCGTTTTGACCACACTCGCGGCTGCCGCGCACCAACCATGATCTCTGACTGTCGGTCATGGAGAAACTCATCGGTCCTCGCTCGGTCAACTCGCCCCAACCGGTGGCACGGCATCTTCATTTAGTCGAGCTCGGTGATCCAAACGAAACGGCCTAGCGGCGGAGTGCGGGCCGTGACCATCGCCGGCGGCCTCCGTCTAGGTGATCCCCCACCGCCTTACCCCGGGTTTCCCTCGTGCTCGGCGAGCTCACCGATCGTCTTCTGGATGAAGAGGTCGACCTGCGTCCCGCTCATGAAGCTACACGCCTCGTTGACGGCGTCGCGGTGGTACCGCTTCTCGGGGTAGGCGAGTTCCGCCTGCGCCTGGTTGAGCGTCGCACTGCCGCAGTCCATCGTGGACAGGTCAGGCTGCGGGGGCCCGTGGCGATCCTGCGCTGCCGGCCCGCGGCGATGGCGGCCCGCAGCACCTGCCCGCTCTGCCGCCGCCGATACCACTACTGCCTGCCGCTGCGCACCCTCGGCAGTTGCCTGGAGTGCTTCGACGGCACCCCGGCCGACTCCTCCACCTATACCGCTCCCCCGGCCCCACATCAGCTCGCCGCCTGTCCCTGACAGGAGAGACCACCGTGTCCGTCCCGACCACACCGCACACCGCCACCACTGACACGAACCTGGCCGAAGCGCTCGCGGCCGTCACCACGGAGATCGGCCGCACCGACGGCAAAGCCTCCTTACTCCTGGCGTTCAACGGGGCCACCTTCGCCGGACTCGCCACCCTCGCCGGGCACCGGCTGCCGACCCCCGCCACGGTCCTCGGCATCCTCGCTGCTACCGCGCTCGGCTCCGCAACCGTCCTGCTCCTCATGGTCGTCCGCCCCTGCCTCAGCGGCAGCGACCGGGCCTCGTTCCCGCACTGGGCACGCCTGACCGAGACCGAGATCCGCGCCCGCATGACCGGTGACACCCGCGCTGCTCGCGTCCGCGTCCTGTCCGTCATCGCCCTGGGTTGTTCCGCCGGCTGCGCCGCGCGGTCGACTGCACCCTGGTCACCCTCGCCTTCCTCGCCCTGGCCGCCGTCGCGGCTGTGCCGACCGCGTGAGAGGAGACGCTTCGATGGCACGCACGCCCATCCGGATGGCTGCTGTGGCAGCCGCTGTACCGGTCACGGCGGCCGTGGCGGCGGCCGCCCTCAAGGTCGGCCGCTGGTCGCTGCACATCAACCGGTACCGCCTCCGGGTCACCCCGGTGCCCGCCCGGTCCTACCGCGACTGCCACGGCACGGGCGGATGGTGGACAAACGGGCCGCACCCGGAGATGGAGGCCTGCGGCTGCTGGGCCGACCGCCGCCACCTGCGCATCCTGCTCCTGCCGCTCCCGCCCGCCGCAGACGAGCCGCCGTTCTGACAGCTCCCTGTGACGCCCGGCCCGCACGATCGGGCCGGGCATCGCAGAGGACCGGACAGCCCGGCCCGGCAAGGTCAGCCTCGCCGGCGCCGAGGATAAGCTCGCCCAGATCGACAGGCGGTCCCAGAAGGCCACCATCAGCCTCGGCATGCATACGACCAGGAGTGGGGACCTTGAGTAGTGACGCATATCCAGAAGAACCAGGCCGCGATCTGAGCACGTGGACGCTCGACCAGTTGCAGACGTTCATCCATGACGCCCGCGGCCGGCAACTTGAGACGGCACGCGTCGCCGCGCAGGGACAGGCCTACAACGCCAGCCATCCCCAGGAAGCCCGTCGCCAGTGGGCGAAGCTGTCACTGCTCGCGAACCGGCGCATGCTCGACCACGCCGAAGAACGCTTTGCGCGGGTGGCCCAGCAGGGCTTCATGCTCCGGATGTGGGTGATCGACCGGCTGGGCCCCGACGACACGGACCCCGACTGGAGTCCCGAGGCGCTGGCGTCCGACACGCTCGACGCACTGACCTTCACGCCCACACAGGCCGCTGGCCTCGCCGACGGCTGGCGCAACCTTCCCATCGAGCAAATCCGCGAGCTGCGGTGGCACAAGAACCTGACAGCCCATCTGGAACGCCTGGTCGGCTACCTGGCACCTGGCCCGGTCCGTGAGCGACTCGTCACCTGGACCGCGACCCGACAGCTCCTGCCTTGACCAGCCCCCAGCGATCAGGTCGGCTCAACTGATTGGCTTCAAGGCGAAGTTCAGAGAAGCCTGCATCCGCTGTCCGATGCTTCGCATCGACCCAACCCAGCGGCAGCGGCTCATCGAGATCATTTGAAGCCTGACCCCTCTGATCAACCAAGCATGATATTCACGTCGCCCAAGAGCTCAACGCCCGACCACGCAGAACGCTCGGCTGGGATTCTCCAGCCGAGCGCTTGCGTGATCTACTCACCACCTAGAAACCAAGGCGGTGTGTTGCGACGACGACCCTTGAAACCGCCGATCACCGTCCGGCCGTTGTGGGTTGGTGTTCGTCAGCCGTCGGAGTCGGGGGCAGGAATGAACGCGCCGGGCACCTGGCTCGGGGCGAGGACCTTGTCGTCACCCGGGTACGGCACCCGCCAGCCGTGGGTCTCGTACCACGTGAGGCGGTTCATCTGCTCGGGGTTGGCGGAGTCGACCTGTGCCGCCGGGCCGGTGAGGTGCTGCTCCTTCTCCCACTCCCGCCACAAGGCCACGGTGTCCGCCTCGCTCGCGGGCGGGGCCGGCGCCAAGGCGTTGGCCCGAGAGCTGTACTTCGCCGCCACGGTGTCCTCGCCACAGGCCGGCGGCTTGGCGAGCCCGTAGGTCAGCGGGATGCGGTTTCGCTCGGCGTCGAACGGTGTGAGGTCGGCCGTCGTGGTGAACGCCGTGCGCATCGGCGTCGCGGCGGAGTCCTTCTGGTTCATCGGGTGGATCCCGAGGATCTGCTCGATGGTGCGGATCATGGTGATCTGGGTGTAGTAGTGGCTGTCGACCACGCCGTGCTTGGCCCACGGGCTGATGACCTGCACCGGGCCGCGGTGGCCGTCGACATGGTCGACACCGTTCTGGGTGTCGTCCTCGACCACGAAGATGGCGGTCTCCTTCCAGTGCTTGCTGTGCGAGACGGTGTCGACGATCTTGCCGAGCGCGAGGTCGTTGTCGGCAACTTGGGCGATCTGGTGCGGGTTGCCCTTGCCGCCGGTGTGGTCCACAGGCAGATGCATGATGTTGAGGTTGGCAGGGCCGTGCGCGTCGAAGTCCCGCTTCCACATCTCATAGCGGTACTGGTCGGGGATGCCGGTGCCGGTACGCGGATAGTTGTGCACCGTAATCGCGTTCAGCGACGGAAGCGGCGAGGAGCTGGCCGTGGAGATGGTCGTGTCCTGCCCGGTCTGCTCCATGGCCCTGGCGTCACAGTAGTAGTCCTGCCACGTGGTGCCCTTCGGCGCCGTGTAGAACGGGTTGTACTCCCCGAAAACCCGGGCCGACTTCCCAGCTGTCTCAGCGCCGGTCCAGATGAAGCCGGAGCGCTGGGGGCCGAGGGCGTCGTCCTTGGTGTTGTAGCTGCGCTCGTACTCGCCGGCGGTGGACTCGGTGTACTCCGGGTTGTCGGACATCAGCAGCCAGTTGTGACCCTCGCCGGAGTTGGTGCCGACGTCGTAGGTGTTGTCGTACAGGCCGAACTGGCGCGCCAGCGCGTGCTGGTTGGGTGTCACATCCTTGCCGAACTGCACCAACGACGGGTCGCCGTTGCCGACAGGCATGTCACCGAACACCTGGTCGTAGCTGCGATTCTCCTTGATGATCAGGTAGACGTACTTGATCGTCGAGGGGTCACCGAGCTTGACCGGAACCGGCACCGGAGCGATGTTCGGGTTGCCGTTGCTGGTCTTCACTGCGTTGCCGTGCCAGCCGTTCTGCGCGAAGACCTTGGCCGTGTAGCCGTTGATCGCGCTGTCTCTCGGCAGCGTGAACCGCTGCAGAGAGCCGGTCACCTTGTGGGTGTTGGGTCCGGTGGCCGGGGTCGTGTCGGGACCAGTGTCGATGGTGCGGCCGCCGGAGCCGCGGGCGCCGATGCCGCGCAGGTTGGTGACGAGCAGTTCATCACCAAGCGTGTCGACCTCTTCGGGGTAGTAGTCCGTGGGCAGGAGTCCGACGTAGCTGACCGGCTCCTGCGGGCGGGTGTAGCGGTAGACGGCGATCGCGTTCGCCCGGCCGAGGGTCACCAGCAGGTGGCCATCGTCGGTCAACGTCACGCCGTTGGGCTCGTAGCCGACCTTCGCCTCCGGCCAGGGCTGGGTCGCTATCGTCTGCACCACCTCGTCCCGGGCGGTGTCGATGACCGAGACACTGTCGTCAGTGGTGTTGGTGACGAACAGCGCACCGTCCGCGGCGTGCATCGCGGTCGGGTGCAACCCGACCGCGATGGTGCCGACCGCGGCGGCCGGGTCGTCGCGGAGCCGCCCAGACCGCTCCAGGCCGTCGGTCTCGGGACGACAGGCGGCGGATCGGCTGCCGACCCGTCTGCCAGCGCGGGTTGCCCGCCCAGAGATCCGATGACTACCGCGAGGACCAGCGCAAGAATGACCGATATTCGGCGCACAGCCGCCTCCTGGGGCAGATTGATTGGACGACGGTAGTCGTGAGGTGTGGCGCCCAACAAGAGGGCGGCTGCGTGAAGATGACGTAAAGTCGCGGGATCCGCGCACAATCACGCACCGAAGGCCCATCCTTGGCTCGCCTTCCGGCACCCCCGGCTTTCGGACCCAGGTCCGGTACGCGGCCGTCCCGCCCGGGGCGGCCGCATACGATCCGGGCGGTGCTCAGCCAAGTTGGAAGCGGCTCGCTGTCACGGCCAACAGCCCGACGGGTCAACGGCGCGGACTGCGGGCAGATCACCAACGGAATTGGACCCAGGACTGAGGAGAATCACATGGCAGCACTCCAGGCCTCTGCAGGTGGCCTCAAGTGGTACCGCGAAGCACGGTTCGGCATGTTCGTCCACTGGGGACTGTACGCACTGCACGGACTGGGCGAGTGGAACATGTTCGAGGCCCGCACATCCCGGGAGGAGTACTCCCGCCTCGCTGATGACTTCACAGCGCCAGGCTTCGATGCGAAGTCCTGGGTGAACCTGGCCGAGGAGGCGGGGCAGCGCTACATCACGGTCACGACGCGGCACCATGACGGCTTCTCCCTCTACGACACGGCACTGTCCGACTACAAGATCACTAGGACACCGTTCGGCCGTGATGCGCTGGCCGAACTGGCCCAGGCCTGTGCGGAACGAGGACTGAAGCTGGGCGCCTACGTGTCACTGATCGACTGGCACCATCCAGCGTTCCGCTTCCGCACTGAGTCGCAGATGGCGTGGGAGGACTATCTGGTGTTCCTCCACGGCCAGGTCGAGGAGGTGTGCACTCAGTACGGCGAACTCGCCCAGGTCTGGTTCGACGGTGACTGGCCCGGATCGTCTTGGCACACGGACCACCGAGACTGGTTTGCTCCCGGGGGCCAGTACGGCTATCCCGAACTGTACGACATGGTCCACCGGCTCCAGCCCGATGCCGTGGTCCTCAACAACCGCAAGTCTGTCCCACTGCCGCCTGGGGAGGATGTCCAAGGATTCGAGAACGACCTGCCTGGCGAGAACACCGCTGGGTTCAACACCGCAACCGTGCTCGACGGGCCCAAGGAAACGTGCTTGACCATGAATAGGACCTGGGGCTACGTACCCGACGACGACGCGTACAAGACGGTGGATGAGCTGGAGTCGACCGTACGACGGGCCTGGGCTGCCGGCAGCAATCTGCTGCTCAACGTGGGCCCCCGGGCGGACGGCGTCATACCCCCGCGTGAGCAGGATCTCCTCCGGGCGGTCGGAGCGCGTCTGCGCACCGAGCAAGTCGCCTCACCTGCCTGACCGGGCGGGCGGGCGATTGAGATCGTCGCGGTGCACGGTGGGTTTGCGGAGCATGGTGGCGCGCGGCGACCTGAGCGGTCGTCGGCCGCGGCGCCGACCGGCCGCACCGCCACCTGGAGCGCACGAAGGTGGACAGGCGTACCGCGTTCGGCGCCGGTGCCTCCAACGCGGAGGTCGCCAAGGATTTACGGGTGAGCGTGCGTTCGGTTCAGCGGTGGCACCGGGCCTGGCAGGACGCCGGCACGGACGATCTGCGGTCGGTGGGGCCGGTGTCGCTGCCCAAGCTGAGCGAGAAGCTTTTTGCGGTACTGGAGCAGGAGTTGGCCAAGGGCCCGGTCGCGCACGGCTGGCCGGACCAGACCTGGACACTGGCCCGGATCAAGACCTTGATCGGGCGGCGGTTCCACAAGTCGTTCACGCTCTCGGGTATCTCCCAGATACTGCGTCGCCACGGCTGAAGTCACCAGGTCCCGGCCCGGCGAGCGGTCGAGCGGGATGACGTGGCCGTGGCCGGGTGGGTGAAGGAGACCTTCCCGCACGTGGAAGCAGCGCGGCGGCGCACGATGCCTACCTCGTCTTCGAGGACGAGGCCGGCTTCTCGATGACGCCGCCGACCGCCCGCACCTGGTCCCGTCGTGGCGACACCCCGGTCATCACGGTGAGGGGACGCTCCCAGCGCCGGATCTCGATCGCGGCCCTGGCCTGCTACAAACCCGGCGCGCACTCGCGGCCCACCTACCGGCCCGTGGTCCACCCCCACCACAAGACGGGCGGGCGACGCAGCTTCGCGCGGGCCGACTACCGCAACCTCCTCATCAGGGCCCACCGACAGCTCGGCAGGCCGATCGTCCTGGTCTGGGACATTCTCAATGTCCACCGCGACCGTCGCTTACGCGCGCTCATCGACGCCCAGGACTGGGTCACTGTCTACTACCTGCCTCCGTACGCGCCGCAGCTCAACCCGGTCGAGGGCATCTGGTCCCTGCTCCGCAGGCGCTGCCAGGCCGACACCGCCTTCACCGGCCCCGCCCACCTGATGCGCGCCCTCCAGCGGGGACTGCGGCAAGTCCAGTACCAGCCCGACCTCATCGACGGATGCCTTACCGGCACCGGACTCACCCTGACGACACCACGCCTACAACGTCAGTAACAGGGCTTCGGCGCGCACACAAGAGCCTGCGAGACAGGATTCGCTCGATTCTGTCGTCAGAACACTTGATTCGAGTGAGAGCATCCGTCATTGTGCTTGAAACGACTACATGACTTACTGATCACGCAGGTGAAAGAGGTCCTTCATGGACGACATCGACCGCGCCATCCTGCGGGAGCTGCAGGTCGACGGTCGCATCCCCTACGCCGAGCTGGGGCCGAAGGTGGGACTGTCGCCCTCGGCCGCAAGGCACCGGCTGCAGCGATTGATCGACACCAAGACGGTCCAGATCGTCGGGGTGACCGACCCGATGACCATGGGCCAGCAGACGGTGGCGCTCCTCGGCCTGCGCGTCGAAAGCGATTCCCGCGCGGTGGCCGATGAATTGTCCCGACATGACGAAGTCGTGTACACGGTCCTGACCTCTGGCCGCTATGACCTGTTCGCCGAGGTCGTACGCAGTCGCCCCAGTGACCTTCTGGACTTCATCAACGATGTTGTACGGGCCATCGAGGGCGTCACATCGGTGGAGACCTTCCCCTACTTCGCGATTCACACCCACCGCTTCTTGTGGGAAGTCCACTAGAGACATCCGAGCATCCGCGCCGGGCCTGCCCACACCACGCTCCACCCACCAGCCGAGGAATCCCGCATGCCGCACGACGAGTACCGCACCATCGACTTCTTCGCCCAAGGCGCTCTCCCTGCACCCCAGGTGACACTGGCTCAGGCGGAGCACATCGGCACCCGAGACCTTGGCGTCGACGTGCGTGCGCAGGCGCTGGGAAGCCAGCAGGACGCCAACTTCCTGCTGCACGGCGACGATGGCACGGCCTTGGCCATTCTGAAGATCGCCAACCCCGCCTTCAGCCCTACGGAGATCGAAGCCCAGGACACCGCCGCCGACCTGATCGCTGCGGCTCACCCAGAACTGCGCATCGCCACCGTCCTGCGCCGCCCCGACGGCTCACCGCAGTGCACGACGGTGGACACCGAGAGCGGGCCGGCCATCGCGCGGCTGATGCGATACCTGCCCGGCGGTCCGCTCTCGGGACCACGGCACCTGTCCCCGAGCACGGTGGCGGCCATGGGCACGATCAGCGGAAAGGTCAGCACCGCCCTGCGCGACTTCCACCACCCGGGCCTCAAGCGCGTTCTCCAGTGGGACCTGCGGCACGCCGACCGCGTCGTCGCCAAGCTCGCAGAGCACATCGACGAGCCCGAGCGGCGTGCCGCCGTTCAGGCCGCGACCGCCGACGCCTGGGCGCGGGTCCAGAAGCTTGCCGCCGTGCTTCCGTCGCAGGCGGTGCACCTGGACCTCACCGACGACAATCTCATCTGTTCTCCCGACGGCCGCCTGCCCATGCCCGACGGGGTCATCGACTTCGGTGACGTAACCACGAGCTGGGCGGTCGGCGAACTCGCCGTGTCGCTCTCCTCGATGCTCCACCACGACGGGGTCGAGCCCCATCACGTGCTGCCCGCCGTCCGGGCCTTCCACGCCGTTCGGCCGCTCTCCCAGGAGGAGGCGGAGGCGTTGTGGCCGATGGTGGTCATGCGCGCGGCCGGCCTGGTCGCCAGCGGGCGGCACCAGGCCGCCGTCGACGAGGACAACGCCTACGCCAAGGCCGCGCTCGACCGCGAGTGGCACATATTCGAGCAGGCCACCCGCCTGCCCCTTCCCGTGATGGTCCACCTCGTCAAGGACGCGATCGGCCTGGCCGACGTGCCTGCCCGCCGCGCCGATTCACCGGCGCACTTCCTGCTGCGCGGCCTCACCGCCGACGACATCGCTCTCCTCGACCTGTCCCCCGGCGCCGACTCCATGGACCACGGAGCCTGGCTCGAAGCCGGCACCGAAGACCGGCTCTCGGCCTCCGCACTCGCGGACGGAGCAGCCGCGGTGGCCACACAGTACGCGCATCCACGGCTCACTCAGGCTCCGGCATTGTCATCCGTTTCCGCTCCCACGGTGCCCACCGGCATCGACCTGTGGCTCGGCCGGCCTGCCGTGGCGCAAGCCCCCGCCGCGGGGAAGGTCCTCGCCACGGCACCGGGCCGTGTGGAGATCACCTACGGCCCGCAGGCGCTGACGTTGACCTTCCCCCGCACGGTTCACCCAGTGGTCTCCACCGGCTCGGCGGTCCAGGCGGGCGAGGACCTCGCCCATCTCCCCACCGGAACCTCGCTCCACCTTGCGCTGCGCAACGCCGACAGCCCTTCCGTTCCTCCGTCGGTGCGCCCCGAGTACGCCGCCGGCTGGCTCGCGCTCACCGCAGACCCCGCCCCGCTCATCGGTCTCCGGGCCGCCGGCCGTGCGCAGGACAGGGACCTGCTCGACCGACGTGACGCCGTGTTCGCGACCGTCCAGGAGCACTACTACGCCGAACCTCCCCGCATCGAGCGTGGCTGGCGCCACCATCTGCTCTCCACCGACGGCCGCTCCTACCTCGACATCGTCAACAACGTCACCCCGCTGGGCCACGCGCACCCCTGCGTCGAGCAGGCGGTCTCCCGGCAGTTGCGACGACTCAACACCAACTCGCGATTCCACTACGCCTCGGTAGTGGAGTTCACCGAACGCCTCGCCGCCCTCCTGCCCGAGCCCCTGGACACAGTGTTCCTGGTCAACTCCGGTTCCGAGGCGGTGGATCTTGGCCTGCGGCTGGCCATCGGTGCCTCCGGACAGCACGACGTCGTCGCAATGCGAGAGGCATACCACGGCTGGACCTACGCCTCCGACGCGGTCTCCACCTCACTCCAGGACAACCCGAACGCCCTGGCAACCCGGCCGAGTTGGGTCCACACCGTGGACTCGCCCAATCCCTATCGCGGCATGCACCGCGGGGCAGATGCGGTGTGCTACGGGCCCGAAGCCGCCGCGGTGATCGACGAGTTGGCCGCCTCCGGTCGCCCGGCAGGAGCCTTCCTCAGCGAGACCTTCTACGGCAACGCCGGTGGAGTGGCCCTGCCCGACGGCTACCTCGCCGAGGTGTACGCGGCGGTCCGCCGCCACGGCGGCCTGGCCGTCGCCGATGAGGTCCAGGTCGGCTACGGCCGCCTGGGACACTGGTTCTGGGGCTTCGAGCAGCAGCAGGTCGTCCCTGACGTCGTCTGTGTCGCCAAGGCCATGGGCAACGGGCACCCCCTCGGCGCCGTCATCACGTCCAAGTCGGTTGCGGACCGCTACCGCGACCAGGGTTACTTCTTCTCCTCCACCGGTGGCAGCCCGGTCTCCAGCATCGTGGGCCTCACTGTCCTGGACACCCTGCGCGATGAGGATCTCCAGGGCAATGCGGTGCGCGTCGGCGGCCGTCTGAAGAGCCGACTTGAGGCCCTGGCCGACCGCTACGACATCATCGGCGCTGTCCACGGCTCGGGCCTCTACCTCGGCCTCGAACTCGTCCGGGACCGCGTCACCTTGGAACCCGCCACGGAAGAGACCGCCGAACTCTGCGACCGCATGCTCGACCTCGGCGTAATCGTCCAGCCCACCGGTGACCACCTCAACATCCTGAAGATCAAGCCGCCGTTGTGCATCGACGCCACCGCGGTGGACTTCTTCGTCGACATGCTGGACCACGCCCTCGCCCAACTCGGCCACTCCCGCTGACGTCGTACGTCCGGAGGCCGGCTCTGACGCCGCCTCCGAGATGGGTGCCGGTCCGTCGGCGTAGCCGTCGTCTCCGGCAGGCTCGCACCCGCGACGGCGGGTACGGCACCCACCTCGGAAGGCGGCTCGCCCAACGGTGTGTGCGACATCCGTCCGGGTCCGGATGTCCTCCAGGACGGCATCGAGGACAATCCCCAACCGCCGGCAAGCACGTCCACGGACGGGACTCTGACGCCGGCGCCCTGGCACGCCGACGACCGGACGAAATCCGGAGCGTGGGCGGCGACTCCCAGGCGCGCAACCGCCTTAGCCAACGCCATTGACCGTACTGATCAAGGCCGAGCCTCATAGCCGACAGCCCGGAAGGAGCCGTCCTGTGTGTCAAGGTAAGAAGAGGGAGACGTTGAGATGAGTCAGGCACACCACATCCACGGTGACGTCACCCTCCACAAGGGAGGTGCTGAGCTCATCGACCGGCTGGAGCCTCTGTGGCTCGCGCTGCACGCTCACCACCAGTCCGTCGAACCGGGGTTCGCGTATTTCCCGGACGAGCACTCCTGGGAACTGCGCCGCTCCTGCTATCGGCGTTGGATCCTGGAAGAGGGGTCCTTCATCCTCCTCGCCGAACGTCACGGCCAAGCGGTCGGCTACGCCTTCGTGGAGATCCACGCCGGGCCCGACGACACCTGGGTGACTGGCACCCGCATCGCCGAGCTCCAATCGCTCTCCGTCGCATCGACCGAGCGTGGCAACGGCGTCGGCACACTGCTGCTCGACGAGGTGGACGCTGAGCTGAACAGGCTCGACATCGGGGATCTCCTCATCGGAACTTTTGCAGCCAACACCGGTGCTCGGCGCCTTTATGAGCGTCGGGGGCTGCAACCGGTCCTCACGTACTATGCCCGCTTCTCCGCCAGCGGGATGCAGCCCCGCTAGGCACTGTCTCTTACATCCGTCCATGAGATCGTCGTGCTCATGATCGAGTCCTGGGTGATCGATGACGGCAGCACCGTCCCGGTGTCCTCTGGGGCGGTGGTGGAGACGCTTCTGGCGAGGGCCGGCAGTGCGCAGCTGGAAACGTGGCTGACGAGTTCGTTGGGGCGCTCGCTTGCTGTCGTGACGAACACCGAGCGGGCGATGGTGATGCTGCTTGATGAAGAGGGCGATCCCGGCGAGCATGCCGTGGATCCAGGAGTCGAGGGAGCGAGCGACGGGTTCGTCCTCTCAAACGGGCAGCACGACGAGTACCCGGACAGAGACACCGTGTCCATTGGTGAAGCGTTCAGGATCGTGGAGCACATCGTCGGCACGGGGTCCTGGCCTGCGGACGCACGCTGGGTGGTCGATCGCTGAGCGGGCTATCGCCGGGCCCAGATGAGGAAGGCGGCAAGGCGGAGTGCGGCCTGGTAAGCGATGGCGAGTTTGTCGGTTCGCATGGCCAGGCCGCGCGACTGCTTGAGCCGGTTGATGGTCGCTACACAAACCACCTGGCCATGTGCGCGCCTCCGAGACCGAACCGGCTACAACTCCTCTCTCAGCCGTTCCCAGGTACGGGTGTCCAGGCTGTCGTGGGGGCCCATGCGGGAGAGCTCGGTGCCGTCGTAGCCGATCGCCACGATGACGGGACGGGCTCCGCGGCTGACTTGGGGGGACGTCCACACGGCGACGAGCTTGCGGCTCCCGGAGGCGTTGATCTTGCGGTCGCCGAAGTGGAGGCGTCCGACGTGCCCTTGCTCTCAGTCCAGCTCGGCCGAGTCGGGATTTGTCGTCGCGACGGTTCCGGTGACGGCGTCCAGCATGAGTACCTGGATGGAGGGGGCGGTCGTGGGCTGTGAGGAGCCTTCGTCGGGGGCGCCATCTTGGGGACCGCTGTCCTGGGGGGCGGCCGTTACGCCAGGCGGGCCGACGCTCAGGATCCAGTACGGACGCCAGCGGCCGGCGTTGTCAGTGCGAGCCAGCAGTTCACCGGAGTGGACGACGTCACCGGGGAACTTGCGCGTCGCGATGGCCTGAGCCTGCCGCCGGTCAATGCGAACCGAGGGCAGTTCGGGGTCGGGAATGTGACGTGCGGTGAACGAGATGATCTCGCGGTCGGGGCCGCCGAGGACGTCCATCCGCTTGGGCATCAGCACGCCATTCTTGCGGGAGCGCCAGGAGACCAGTTTCGAGGGTTGCTGGGGCCCGGCGGCGCTGACGTCCGTACGGCCGGTGAGCGCCCAGGGAAAGTGGTCGTGTACGAAGGCGGTGCCGGCCTTGAGGGCGGCATCGTCGCTGACAGGTGCGGTATCGGGCCCGAGGGCCACACTGGTGGGCTGCAGCAGGCCGGAGGTCACCTCGCAGGAGGGCCACTCGATGCTGAGGACACCGCGGTCGGTGTTGGCCGAGATCTGCCCAGGACCTTCAGCCGGCCTGGCCGCCTCAGGCTGTTCGCGGAGCGGGTGCTCCGGGCGCTGGAGGATCGAGCCAGGCGATGAGGGTACGGCCGAGGTGCCCCCTGCCCGGTCTTCCCCGGCAAGCGCCACCTCGACTGGCAACTCTCCGACCAGGCAGGCCAGTGCGTGGAAGCGTCCGACCGATCCAGGGCGAGATCGAAGACAGAATCCGGAACCTCGTCGAGGAGATCGCACCGACGGCCCAGCCGTGAGCAGTTGAGAGAAGACCGATTGATCCGGCGGGCGGGTTGGCGAGGCTGGTTCCTCAGGACCTGCCAGGTCGCGCGCCGGGTGGGGAAGGCGGGGCCGAGTGGGGCGGGTTGATTCTGGTCCAGCCTTGTGGGGTCACCCGGTAGTGGTCGCCGTCGTCCGCGTCCATGCGGGAGTGGCCGTGCACATGCAGGTGGTCCTGCTCCAGGTGGTAGGTGAAGCCGCCCATCATGCCGACGACCCGGAAGAAGATCCGTACGGCCGGCCCCTCCGTCAGGGGGGCCACCGGCGGGAGCAGGTGTTCGATCTCCTCGAAGCAGCGGCCGGTCCGCTCGCGCAGCAGCGCGTGGAAGTGGTCCTCCAGCAGGTTTGCGGGGGCGGGGAGCGGCCGTACCTCGACCGGTTCCAGCAGCTCCAGCAGGTGTGCGTGTCCCTGCTCGCGCGCGATGTCCACGGCGCGCCGCCCGTCCCGGGTGCGCTGGGTGCGCCAGGCGCCGTGCGCGAGCAGCTGGGAGACGACGGCGAAGCCCGCGCCGTTCCAGGCGGCTTGATGCAGCGGGGCGAAGCCGCTGCGGCTGCCGGGTCGGGGGAGGCTGACCGCTGACCCGCTCCGGGTGTCTCCCCAACTCCGTGAAGAGACCGCTCCAGTCGGTGTCCCGGGCCAGGTCGGAGAGCCGGTCCCGCTCGGTGCGGTACCAGTCGTTGTAGCGCTCGCGGTCGGTGAGTCCGTCCCACTCGATGGCGATCACGTGGACCCATGCTAGCCAGGCGCGTTCGCCGTCCGCGGGGGTGGGACGTGCCGCACGGACGGCTCGCGCGACCGTCTTCCGGACGCCGCACGTCCGTAGGGCGACCGGTGTTCAACTCATCGCGGGGCGAGGCGATTGCATCCCAGGTGTTGCTTCACCTCTTGACGGTGATGGTCCGGACCTTTAGCTTCACGCCTTAAACAAAGTCCATGGAATGCACTCAACGCCCAGGCATCACCTAGGTGTTGGGACCGCGTTCCGCCACCCCCCACGTGAAAGGCCAGTTCCCCCCATGGCCAGACCTCTGCTCGCGGTCGCGTCCCTCGCCGCACTCGCCCTCTCCGCCGGCCTCCTCATGGCCAGCCCCGCCCAGGCCGCCACCGGCACCATCACCGGACTGGCGGGGAAGTGTCTCGACGTCGCCGGTGCCAGCTCGGCCGACGGCACGGCCGTGCAGCTCTACGACTGCAACGGCACCGCCGCCCAGCAGTGGACGGTCGGCTCCGACGGCACCATCCGCGCCCTCGGCAAGTGCCTCGACGTCACCGGCGGTTCGACCGCCGACGGTGCCAAGGTCCAGCTGTGGTCCTGCACCGGCGCCGCCAACCAGAAGTGGACCGTCACCGCCGCGCGCGACATCGTCAACCAGCAGGCCAACAAGTGCCTGGACGTCACCGACAGGTCGTCGGCCAACGGCGCCCGCGCCCAGATCTGGTCCTGCACCGGAGCGAGCAACCAGAAGTGGACCGCGCCCGCCGCGGACGGCGGCCCCCCGCCGGCCACGTCCATGGCCGTGGCGCCGTACCTCTACAACGGCTGGGGCAGCCCGCCGAGCCCGACCACGATCACCAACGCCACCGGTGTGAAGTGGTTCACGCTCGCCTTCGTCCTCTCCAACGGCTACTGCAACCCGCAGTGGGACGGCAGCCGGCCGCTCACCGGCGGCGTCGACCAGCAGACCGTCAACACCGTGCGCGCGAACGGCGGCGACATC
This sequence comes from Streptomyces sp. NPDC093064, assembly GCF_044754605.1. NCBI lineage: Bacteria > Bacillati > Actinomycetota > Actinomycetes > Kitasatosporales > Streptomycetaceae > Streptomyces > Streptomyces sp. NPDC093064. The sequence continues at coordinate 17,402 of NZ_JBIVPK010000064.1, read as the reverse complement.
ATCCCCTCCTTCGGCGGCTACAGCGGCAACAAGCTGGAGAGTTCCTGCTCCAGCGCGGGCGAACTCGCCGCCGCGTACCAGAAGGTGATCAACACCTACGGGCTGAAAGCCATCGACATCGACCTCGAGGCCGACGCGTACAGCAACCTGACCGTCCAGCAGCGCACGGTCGACGCGTTGAAGACCGTGAAGGCCAACAACCCGGGTCTGAAGGTGTACATCACCATCGGCACCGGGCAGAGCGGCCCCGACACCAGTCTGATCAACCGGGCCGCCTCCTCCGGCCTGGCCGTCGACGCCTGGGCCATCATGCCGTTCGACTTCGGCGGCGCCGGCCAGAACATGGGCAACCTGACCGTGCAGGCCGCCGAGGGCCTCAAGAACGCGCTGAAGAACGCGTACCGCTACAGCGACGACCAGGCCTACCGCACCATGGGCATCTCGTCGATGAACGGCATCACCGACCAGAACGAGACGGTGACGGTCGCGGACTTCCGTACCATCCTCGGCTACGCCCAGCAGCACCACCTGGCCCGTCTGACCTTCTGGTCAGCCAACCGCGACCGTCCGTGCACCGGCGGCCCGGCCGACAGCTGCTCCGGCGTCGGCCAGTCCGCCTGGGAGTACACGCGCGTCCTCGCCGCCTACACCGGCTGATCTCATCCCCCATCCCCATCGGCCGACCCGTTCGGCAAGGAGGACCCGTGTTCCGACTCCCACGCCCCGCCACCAGATACCTGGCCGCAAGCCTGGTCACCATGGCGGCGGCGTCCTTCCTCACGGCCGCCCCCGCGGACGCCGCGACCCCCGCGGACCCCGACGCGTCCGCCCCGCGCGCGGCCGCCGCCCTGCCCACCGACTGGGCCACCGTCGTCAACACGGCCAGCGGCAAGTGCCTCGACGCCCGCGCCGCCGGCACCGCCAACGGCACGGCGGTTCAGCAGTACACCTGCAACAACTCCACCGCGCAGCAGTGGAGTTTCACCGCGACCAGCGGCGGCTACGTACGCATCAACAACCGCAACGATGCCGGCCAGGTCGTGGACGTGACGAACGTGTCCACGGCCGACAACGCCCCGGTCCAGCTGTGGACCTACGGCGGCGGCGCCAACCAGCAGTGGCTGCCCGTCGACGAGGGTGGCGGCGCCTACCACTTCGTCAACCGCAACAGCGGCAAGTGCCTGGACGACCCCGCCGCCTCGACCGCCGACAGCGTGCAACTCGTGCAGTACACCTGCAACGGCACCGCCGCCCAACGCTTCCAGGTGGCCCCCGTGACCCCGCCCGCGGGATCGGCGGACCTCGGCCCGAACGTGGTCGTCTTCGACCCGTCCATGTCGTCGTCGACGATCCAGAGCAGACTGAACACGATCTTCAGGCAGCAGGAGACCAACCAGTTCGGCTCCCAGCGCTACGCTGTCATGTTCAAGCCGGGTACCTACAGCGCCGACGTCAACGTCGGCTTCTACACCCAGGTCCTCGGCCTCGGCCTGACCCCCGACGCGGTGACCGTCAACGGCGCGGTGCACGCGGAGGCCGACTGGTTCCAGGGCAACGCCACGCAGAACTTCTGGCGCGGCGCCGAGAACCTGTCCGTCAACCCGACCGGCGGCAACGACCGCTGGGCGGTCTCGCAGGCGGCCTCGTACCGCCGGATGCACCTGCGCGGCAACCTCGCGCTGGACGACGGCGGCTGGTCCAGCGGCGGCTACCTCGCCGACAGCAAGATCGACGGCCGGGTCAACTCGGGCAGCCAGCAGCAGTGGCTGACCCGTAACGCGCAGCTCGGCGGCTGGACCGGGTCCAACTGGAACATGGTCTTCGTCGGCAGCCAGGGCGTGCCCGCCACCAGCTTCCCGAACCCGCCGTACACGACGGTCACGCAGAGCCCGGTGACCCGCGAGAAGCCCTTCCTGTACGTGGACGGGGCCGGCGCCTACCAGGTGTTCGTCCCGGCGGTGCGCACCAACTCCACCGCGACCAGCTGGGCGAGCGGCAGCGCCGCCGGCACCTCCCTGTCCCTGGACACCTTCTACGTCGTGAAGCCGGGCGCGACCGCCGCGCAGATCAACGCCGCCCTGGCCGCGGGCCAGAACCTCCTGGTCACACCCGGTGTCTACCACCTCGACCAGACCCTGCGGGTGACCCGGCCCGACACCGTCGTCCTGGGCCTCGGCCTCGCCACGCTCATACCGGACAACGGGGTCACGGCGATGACGGTCGCGGACGTCGACGGTGTGAAGATCGCGGGCGTCCTCTTCGACGCGGGCACCACCAACTCGCCCACGCTGCTGGAGGTCGGCCCGCGCGGCTCCTCGGCCTCCCACGCGGCGAACCCGAGCTCCCTGCACGACGTGTACTTCCGCGTCGGCGGCGCGGGCGTCGGCAAGGCGACCACCAGCCTCGTCGTCAACAGCGCCAACCTCATCGGCGACCACATGTGGATCTGGCGCGCCGACCACGGCAGCGGCGTCGGCTGGACCAGCAACACCGGCGACACCGGACTCGTGGTGAACGGCGACAACGTCACGATGTACGGCCTGTTCGTCGAGCACTACCAGAAGTACCAGACCGTCTGGAACGGCAACGGCGGCCGGACGTACTTCTACCAGAACGAGATGCCCTACGACCCGCCCAACCAGGCGGCCTGGATGAACGGCTCCACCCAGGGCTACGCCGCCTACAAGGTCGCCGACTCCGTCACCAGCCACCAGGCGTACGGCCTCGGCAGCTACTGCTACTTCAACGTCAACCCGGGCGTGACCGCCGCGCGAGCCATCGAGGCACCGAACAACCCGAACGTGCGCTTCACCAGCATGGTCACGGTCTCCCTCGGCGGCACGGGCACCATCAGCCGCGTGATCAACAACACCGGAGGCCCGTCCAACTCCGCCAACAACGTCGCGAACCTCACTAGTTACCCGTAACCGTCCCAGGTCATGACGGGCGAAGGCCCCGCAGCCCGGGCTGCGGGGCCTTCGGCACGGTGGAGGCCGGTCAGGCGCCGGCCAGCGCGCACTGGCCGCGGTCGGCCTTCGTCGGGCCCGGCGTGGACGGGCGGACGTCGAAGTCGAACCTGGCCGTGGGCAGGTACAGCGAGCAGCAGGCGTTCGGGATGTCGACGATGCCGCCGATGCCTCCCTCTATGGGCGCGGAGCCGCGCAGCAGGTACGCCTGTTCGCCGCTGTAGCCGAACTTCTTGAAGTACTCGATGGCGTTGAGGCGAGCGGCGGCGATGTCGTCATCTGCCCAGTAAGCGCCCACCGTTGTGAGTGGACGGTGATGTGTGCCGCGTCCGGACCGCGTCAAGTGACCACGCACCGTGGCGGCTTGGCGCCACGGCGCGTTCCCGCCGCGTCCCCGGACCACCGCTCGGCTCCACCTCCTGCCATCGTTCGCTGCGTCTTCAACGTCGGACCAGGGAGGATTCCGCGTGCCCAACATCAGACCCAGAAGGACAGCGGGACGAGACGGCGGGCGAGCCGTGCGGCGCCGGGCGGCCGGTGTCGCCGTGGTGGTCGCCGCCGTGCTCGGGAGCGCGCTGCCCGCCATCGCTCACGGGGCCGAGAAGGGGCCGGAGTTCGTCGATCCGGCGGCCGCCGCGCCACCCGGAGCCGCCACCCGCCGCGTCACCCTCGTCACGGGCGACGTCGTCTTCTACGCGAGCGACCGCGCGGGCGGCGGTCCGCGTATCGACCGCATCGTGCCGGGCCCCGGCCGCTCCGGCATGGGCTTCACCCGCTACCACGTGGACGGCCACGAGTACGCGGTCCCGATCGACGCCGCCGGGCAGATCGCCGACGGCCGCGTCGACCAGCGCCTCTTCGACGTGACGACCCTCGTCGCCGACGGATACGCGGACGACGCCACCTCCGCGCTGCGCCTCGTCGTCGGCGACGCGCCCCAGGTCGCGAGCGGCCCCAAGGCTCCCGAACACGCCACCCTGGCCAAGGAGTTCAAGCGGACCCGGACCGCCGTCCTGAAGGTCCCTAAGAAGAACGCGGGCGACGTCTGGCGCAAGCTCGCCACCCCGTCGGCCGCCAGGAGCGAGGGCATCGGCAAGGTCTGGCTCGACGGACGCGTCAAGGCGACCCTCGACGAGTCCGTGCCGCAGATCGGCGCCGACGAGGTCCACCGTCGCGGCGTCGACGGCAAGGGCGTCAAGGTCGCCGTCCTCGACACCGGCTACGACATCGGGCACCCCGACCTGAAGGGCCGCGTCGCCGCCGAGGCCGACTTCACCGGCGACGGCATCCAGGACCGGCAGGGCCACGGCACCCACGTCTCCTCGACGGTCGCCGGAACCGGCGCCGCGTCCGGCGGCCGGTACGCGGGCGTCGCCCCCGGGGCCGACCTCCTCGAGGGCAAGGTCCTCGACGACGACGGTTACGGCTACGACTCGTGGATCCTCGCCGGCATGGAGTGGGCCGCGGGCCAGAAGGCCGACATCGTCTCCATGAGCCTCGGCAAGTCCGGCGCCTCCGACGGCACCGACGCGCTGTCCAGCGCCGTGGACCGGCTCTCCGCGGGCGACGGACCCCTGTTCGTGATCGCCGCGGGCAACACCGGCAACCGCACCATCGGCGCTCCCGGCGCCGCAGACTCCGCGCTCACCGTCGGCTCCGTCACCAAGCAGGGCAACCTGTCCTCGTTCTCCTCGCGCGGCCCGCGCCAAGGCCGCTGGGCCGTCAAGCCCGAGATATCCGCACCCGGCAGTGACATCGTCGCCGCCCGCGCCGCCGGCACCCTCGCCGACAGCGCCGTCAACGCCCGCTACGCGTCCCTTTCCGGCACCTCCATGGCGACCCCGCACGTCGCCGGCGCCGCCGCCCTGCTGCGCCAGCAGCACCCCGACTGGAGCGGACAGCAGCTCAAGGCCGCCCTGATCGGCTCCGCTGCACCCGTGCGCGGGACCACCGTGGACGAGACCGGCGCCGGCCTCGTCGACGTACCGGCCGCGTCCGCCGCGCAGATCACCGCCGAGCCCGCCACGCTCGCCGCCCGCGCCACGGGCAGCAACGCGACCCGCACGGTCACCTGGCGCAACACGGGCGACAAGCCCGTCACCCTCACCGTCGGCGCCCGCGGCGATCTCGTCCGCGTGGACGCCACCGAGGTCACCGTCCCGGCCCACGGCAGCGCCACCACCGAGGTCACGCTCGACTTGGCCCGCGCCGAGGCCGGAGGCTCCTACGACGGCGCTGTCACCGCCGAGCGGCCCGGCCGCGGCACGGTCCGCGTCCCCGTGTCGGTCACGGCGCCGGACGACGCCCGCACTCTGACCCTCACCGGTCCCGCCCCGCGCCCGGGTGCCGACGCCACCTCGACCGGTGTCGTCATCCAGAACGAGAAGACCGGCGCCACCACCATGACCAGCCTGAGCGGCACCACTCCGCGCAAGGTCGTCCTGCCGCGCGGCACGTACCGCCTCCTCGGCAGCGTCTGGGAGTACGAGAAGGCCGGCTACACGATCACCGGCAGCACCGCGATCCACTACGCGCAGCGCGTCACCCTCGACGACGACGCCTCCGCCACCGTGAGCACCGACGGCGCGAAGCCGGTCCGGATCGGCGTCGACGACGACGGCGTGCGCGCCACCACCGACGGCGCCACCGGCATCGGCACCGCCACCCCCGACGGCGCCTCCACCGGTCTCGTCGCCCCCAGCGCCGCCGGCCCCTACAAGGTCGAGGTCGTGCCCACCAAGACCGGTGAGACGTTCGCCGGCATGCGCTTCTTCGGCGCCACCAGCTGGCAGCAGCGCGAGATCGACGCCCATGAACCCGGCGGCACACCCCAGGAGTTGAATCTCCAGCTCTCCCAGTACAGCATCTACCGCTGGACCGGAAAGGTGACCGGCGAGGTCGTCGACATCGGCAGCGGCAGCGACGCCGACCTCGCCGGCAAGGACCTCAAGGGCAAGATCGTCCTATGGCGGTCCAGCGGCAGCAACGCGTCCAACAACGCCGCCTACCAGAAACTCACCGACGCGGGCGTCGCCCTCATCATCATCCGCGGGTACAGCGTGTCGGTCTACGAACCGACCCCGCTGGCGCAGCTGAACGCCGACTCCCTCCCGCTCCTCGAACGCCGGCTCGCGAAGGGCCCCCTGACTCTCACCGTCGAGGGCGTCGACACCTCGCCGACCGCCTACTTCCTCTTCCACAAGCAGGACGACTCACTGCCCGCAGGCGCCAACTGGTACGACCGGCGCGCCGACCTGGCCCGCATCGACACCAGGGAGAACACCCACGGCTACCCGTACGACCCGAAGGGCCTGTACGCGTGGACGAGCTGGCGTGGGGTGCGGCTGGTCCAGCAGTCCACCCGGTTCCTCGCGCCGGCCGACCAGCAGGTGTATGTGTCGCCCGACGTGCAGTGGACCATGGCCACCTTCCACTACCTGTTCGAGGAGGGCGAGATTCCCTTCCCGCTGGCCACGCAGGTCACCGATCCGACGACGTACACCAAGGGCCGTACGTACAAGGAGAGCTGGATGGCCGCGCCGTTCAACCCAGAACTGCGCAGTGGAAAGAACGTCGTCCGGGACGGCGACAAGGTGAGCGTCAACCTGCCCGTCTTCTCCGACGCGGCCGGGCACCACTCGGAGTACGCGCCGGGGGCCGACAGCGGTTCGACCGTCCTCGCCGACGACACGGGCAAGGTCCTCGACAGCAACGACCGGCCCGGCCAGGGCGTGTTCGACCTGCCGCGCGACGACCGCTGGTACCGGCTGAGCGTGGACGCCCGCCGTCAGGGCCACGACCCGGTCACCTGGACGCTCGGCGCCCGCATCACCGACGAGTGGCGCGTGCGCTCGCACCACGAGGAGAAGGCGGCCCCGCTGGCGCTCTTCGACCTCGGCTACGACACGCCGCTCGACCGGCTCAACACCGCCGACCCGGCCAAGGAGTTCACCTACTCCGTCACCGTCGGCAGCCAGGCCGGCACCCGCACCGGGCCGGTGGACTCCATGAAGGTGTCCTACTCGACAGACGACGGCAACACCTGGCGGACGGCGGACGCCCGCCGCGACGGCGACCGCTGGAAGGTCACCGTCCCCGCCGCCGGCACGGCCAAGGTGTCGCTGCGCACCACGGTCACCGACGCGACCGGCGCATCCCTCACGGAGACGCTGATCCAGGCGTACAACTCGGGCTGCACCGACATCTGGTGCGGCCAGTAAGGCGTGCGCCGCGCCCATCGTCCCTCGGCGGCATCGGTCTCGGTGCCGCCGAGGAACGGCTCCACCAGCGGCTCGTCGAGGACGGGCCGCTGGGCCCGGCGGTCCGCGGCAGGGCGGCGGCCCGCCTCGTCGCGCTCGTCCTGGCCGAGTACACCGACGACGGGATGCTCACCGCGGCGCCGCCGCAGACCGCCCTCGCCGAACTGGTCTCTCTCTCCCCCCGCGAGATCGAGGTGCGCCGCACCAGAGAGGCCACCGACCGGCTCACTGCCCTGTACCGGGCCCGCCAGGACCGGGACCGGCTCGACGACGCGAGCCTCGACGTCGTGCACGGCGAGATGCGCGCCACGATCCGGTGCGACCACCGCGGCGGCGGGGCGCTGCGAGAGATCGAGTGCAAATACAACGTGTCGTGACGGACGGTCCGCAAGGCCGGTGGACTCGGCCTGGCCGGAGCCGAGGAAGAAGCTGCCGCCACGGCCGACCGCGCTGGATCCCTACAAGCCGCTGATCGACGGGATCCCTGCGAGCGGACGGATGGATGCGAGCGCGCAAGCAGCGGCACGCCGCATACTGCTGACGGCTAGTGTCCCAACGCGTGAAGCGCACGACACGGGGAGAGAGTCACCATGACGCGTGAGACCGCCAGTGCCGCAACAAGTCCAGCCTCCTGGGCCACACGTTTCGCCTGGGGCGTGTTCGGCCTCTTCCTGCTCGCCTGGACGGTGTTCGAGGCGGCGAAGCACACGGGCCTCACCATCCCGTTCGCTGTGACCGGGCTCCTCGTCCCCTTCCTGACCAGGCTCGCGCCGGGCTCGGCGGCCGTTCAGCACACGCTGCTCCGGGTCTGGATCCCGTTCGCCGTCATGGCGATCTGCTCCATCATTCCCGGCCCCTCCGACAATACTGTCGCGCCCTTCACCTTCGGGATGGCCTGGCTAACCCACATCGCGCTGAGGCGCGCTCTGGGATTCGGGCTCCGCTCGTCCTGACAGAACGATCAACTCTGCGGAGACAGGCCCGCGCCCCCGGTCGCGGGCCTCCCGCGTGCAACGTGTGTACGCCGCGGCCGTCATGGGCGTCACCGGCGCCCGTGACGGCCCGCGCCGAGAACGAGAACGTGTGGTCACGGCACTCGGCAGCGCCACACGGGCGCTTCACCGACGGCGTGCGCCGGGCGATGACGCGGCATGCTGCCACCACTCGCGGCTTTGTGCGCCGGTGATCACGACCGATCCGCGATGCAGGACGAGGGGCGAGGCAGTAGGCGCCAGAGCATGCCTGCCGTCATTTCCCGTGAACATCCAGAGGATCGACGATCACCGAACGCCGCCGGAACTCATGAACAAACGCTGTCGGTTGAAGTCAACAAAGCCAGCCGTCAGTCCCAGTCCGGGTAGACGGTGCGACCGGGGAGCTCCAGGCCGGTGCAGCCGCGGCGTTGGGCCTGGTCCGCCGCGAACTCGTTGAGGAGGTGCCGCACCTCGCTCATCGGCAGCACCGATCTGGAGCTGTCCCGGGCGTAGCTGTTGGCGAGGAAATTGGCGGACTCCCCGGCACATCGGGCCTTGGCACGGCCGAAGTTCTTGCCGAGCAGCGCGTCGCGGTAGCTGTGCCCCTTCGGGATCTGCACGTTGTCCGAGAGTAGCCTCTCGAAGGGCTTGTCCGTCCAATCGCCGTACCAGCCCGTGAGGTTCACGGCGGACTCGCCCGTCCCGGAGTCGATCAGCGAGCAGCTGGTGACCGGGGCCCGCTCGTCCGTGGGCGCGACCACCTGCCACTCCTTGCCGGACGGGCTCCTGGGCAGTGTGTCCTGGGCCAGCCAGCCGCACATCGTGCCCTCCGTCTGGCTCAGGGACAGCTTCCGGGCGGATTCGACGCGGTCCGGCAGCGGCAGCGGGTCGGCCCCGCAGCCGATCTCGGCGTTGGCGCCGTTGGCGATGCGCACGGCCGTACGCAGGGACTGGGGCGAGGGACCGTGCCATATGCCGTACAGGCTGGTGACGAGGCGCCGCTTGTGGCCCTCGGAGTCGCGGCCGAGCTTCGGGCACTCCTGAATGATCACGGGGCCGAACTTGCCGTAGAAACCGGGGACGGACCGGGGATAGGCATAGTGGAGGTCTCTCAGCCTGGTGAACTCCATGGCCAGCGGACCCAACGACTCGCCTGTGTCGATCTCTGCCTCGGCCTTGAGGACGAAGTGCCGGCCATCGCTCTCGTTCACCCCACATCTGAGCAGGCCGTGCCCAGAGCCGAAGGTGTCCTCGCCGGCCTGCAGCCTTTCGTTCGGCAGCAGTTCGGCGAGATCGTCGCCCGACAGGTTGCCCCCGCACAGCGTCGCGGCGTACCACCAGGGCTGCCACACCGGCTTGACCAACCAGCCGACGCCTGCGACGACGGCGAGCACCACCGCCACGATCCCGAGCACCCGCCTGCTGAGCAGCCACCACCGCCCCCGTGTCCCCGTTGCCATGACCTGCGGTCTCTCCCTCCCCAGGGCGCTCCCTCGACGGGCGCAGCCTACGTGGCGCGCGAACTCGGCGGACCGCCGGGTCAGACATGGACCTCGGCCAGGAACTGGGCGACTGACCTGAGCCCGTATTTCTGTCTGCCCTTGCGAGCCTGCTGCTGTCCGCTGCTCCCGCGCCGCAGGTGTCCGGCCTGCTCTGTGCCCTCGGCGGTGGTCCCCTTCGGCTTGCGCTTGGTGGTGGTCGAGCGGCGCGTGCGGCCGACGTCGAGACGCGGCCTCCCTGCCCCGGCGTCGCCCTGGGCCCCTTCGCGGTCGGCATCGGCCGACTCAGGGCCTCCCCCATCTTGCGCATTCGGTTCCGGCGGGCCGCTCCGATCACGCACTCCTGAAGCCGTGCGGCAGGAGTTGTGGGCCCTGCTCGCGGTCCATCAGGCCGTCCGGCGGTTCGCGCGCGCCGCCGCAGCGAGTGGGCCGGTCCTGGATGCCGACCGGCTCTCCTACCTCCGCTGCGTCCGGATCGCCCGGCGCAGCGTGCCGTCCCAGCACGACACCTCCAGGCGCTCGCTGACCAACGCCTGGAAGGAGGCCGGCCAGGAAGCGCGGTCCCGTCTGCTGCCGCCCCGGTCCGGCCAGGACTGGCCCCGAGCGATCAAGAAGCCGATGCGGTGGCCGATCCTGAGGAATCGGAGCGGCCGCAGCAAGGTGATGTCCTACCAATGCTCTCGGTGCGGGGCGGAGGACAAGCTCCACCGCGCACGGCTCTGCACTCGATGCACCATCGCCGACCGGCTCGACGAACTGCTGGACGACGGAACCGGCCGCATCCGCCCCGAACTCCTCCCTTGAGCTTCCTCGCTCCTGGCCATGGACCGCCCGCTGTCCGGCCCCGCCTGGCTCGACAGGCGCAAAGGGAACCCCGGCTCCACCGCTGACCTCCTCCAGCGGCTCGGCCGAGGCGACATCGAGCTGACCCACGAAGCCTTCCATCACCTCCAGCCCTGGCGGGCGTCCCGAGCGGTCGCCACGCGCTACGACAAGCGCGGCTACGTCTTCCTCGGCACCGCCACCGCGGCGTCCGTTGCGATCTGGCTCCGAACGTGAACCTCTACGCGACCCAGCAGTAGGCACCTTGGCCCTGGCGTCGGGCACTGCTGACGAGAGCAGCCAGATCACCCAGGATCACGGAGGCGATCTCCATACCGATGACCTCGCCGTCCTTCGCACGCTGCGAGGACCACGCGACAGCGGCGTCCTCCAGCTCGGACCGCTCAGCCTCGGCGAGTGCTGCGGACAGGCGAGACGAGATCGCGAAGACGACGCACCCGTCATCCTCCTGACCGGCGACGAGACGAGGCTCGCCAGCTTCCACGAGTTCCTCGAAGCTGCCGCCGGCAAGAAGGCACTCCCACTCGACCACAGCTTCTTCGGGATCGAAGTTGCCGAAGGAGAGCGACTCGAATGCGCGTCGCGGCCCGGTCTGAAGAACCAAAGCCGCTGACGTGTCATCCGGAGCCACGAAGAACTCAACGATGATGCTCACCCAGGCGTCATGCCGGACAGCCCACGACCGTGATCGGCCGGACAGCTCCTAGCTAGTCGGTTTCCCCGACCAGGGACGCGAGGTGATCGAGGAGCCGGTCGAGCTCAGGGGTACTGGTGAACTCCTGGTCCTCCTCGGCGTCGGCGAGTTCGTGCCGGATGTCGCGGACCCGTTTGCGTGCGTCCTTGGTCTTGTCCTTCCCCTTCCGTCCGCCCTCAGCCAGCTTGTCCTGGGCTTGGGAGACCTTGTGTTCCAGATCGTCGGCGAGGTGCGGGTCGAGCCGACCTTCGCCGGCGGCAGTGCTCAGTTCCTGGGACACCTGGGCGAGCAGCACCCCGGGGTCGTTCGACAACGCTGCGGGTGTGTCGACGGCAGTGGACGGGCTCGGCGGAGGCGAAGCAGAAGGCGACGAGGAAGCAGGGGCGGTGGTCGACGACGTTGCTGCCTGGGTCGCGGAAGGGGAGTCGGCAGCGGAGTCCGGCTGGAAGAGGAGGTATCCCACGGTCGCGAGGGCGGCCGCTGCGAGTCCCGAGATCGCTGCCGTGCGCGACCGGGAGTCACGCCTGCGGGATCGTCGTGTGGCAGGAGCCGGCAGCACGGCCGTGCGTCCCACCGCGGCGGCCGGTCGTGAGGACGGCGGTGGTGTGGGCTGCGCCGTCGCGGCCGCGCTCGACCTTCCCGGAGCGGACAGCCAGTCCGCGACCTGTTCGGCGCCGGGGCGCGCTTCCGGTTCCTTGGCGAGCAGCGCCAGGACGAGTTGTTCGAGCTCCACCGGAAGCTCTGCCCCCATACTCCGCGGCGGTGCGGGCAGCTCCTGGACGTGCTGGTAGAGCAGTGCGGTCGGGGTGTCCGCGCGGAAGGGCGGGTGCCCCACAAGGAGCTCGTACAGGACGCAGCCGAGCGCGTACATGTCGGAGGCCGGGCCGGCGTCGGTTCCGAGGGCTCGTTCCGGAGCGAGGTAGGAGACGGTTCCCACGATCATGCCCGCGCTGGTGAGCCCGGCCGCCGTGTCGTCGGCGAGGCGGGCGATACCGAAGTCCACCACCTTGACCGTGCCGTCGGGGGCAATCAGAAGGTTGGCGGGCTTGATGTCGCGGTGGATGACGTTCTGCCGGTGTGCGGCGGCCAGGCCTGCGGCGGTCTGGCCGCCGATGGCGGCCACCTCGCGGGGCGTGAGCGTCCCCGCCGAGGCCAGCTGGTCGGCCAGGCTGCACCCCTGGACCATTTCCATGACCAGGTACAGACGGTCGTCGGCCTGGCCGAAGTCGTAAATCGCGACGATGTTGGGGTGGCTCAGGCGAGCGGTCGTCTGCGCCTCCTGCCGGAAGCGGGCCGCGGCCGACGGGTCGATACCCCCGGCCAGAAGAAGCTTGACCGCGACCGGACGGCCAAGGACCTCGTCTCGCGCGCGCCAGACCTCCCCCATCCCCCCTCGGCCGAGAAGCTCCTCGAGCTGGTACCGAGCCGCCAACAGCACGCCGAACGCCCTCCAAGTGGACTGCCAGGACCGAACCCTGCCAAGCCGGAGGGCACCAGGGTTCCTCTCGCTCGCGCGATTAGATACCGCCCGGTCAAGGGCAGCGACCGCGCGGTAGCCGGACCGCCAGCGCACACCGACGGGGTCCCATTTCCAAGATCGCAGCAGGCTATCAGAACCCCCGCCCACCAGTTCGACGAAGCGAGCACAGACCGGAACGGTGGTGGTCACCTGGTGGCTCTGGCGGCGTCCTCGATGAGCTTCGCGGTGGCCTTCGGGTGACTGATCATCGCGACGTGGGACGAGGTCGGCACTTCGACGACCTTGCGGAAGTTCGCACGGCTGTACATCCAGCGTTCGGCCGCGGGCGGGATCGCCTTGTCCTGGCCGGCGACCAGCCCCCACGACGGGATCGTCCGCCACGCGGCGGCCTGAGTCGGATAGGTGAAGGAGTCCGCGTCGAAGGGCCGCTGAGTGGACTGCAGGAGTCGGAAGGTAGCTGTGGACACGTCGGCGGCGAAGGCGGCCTGGCCGTCCTTGCTCAGGTACAGGTCGGTTCCGGTGGTGCCGTCGGGCTTCGTGTAGGGGACCGGCACGCTCACGGGCAGGACCTCGCTGCCTGGGAACTTGTCGATGAGTTCCCCCTGGGTCTCGCCCACATCGGGCACGAACGCTGCGATGTAGACCAACGCCTTGACGTTGCTCTTTCCGGCAGCGGCATTCGTGATGACGGTTCCGCCCATGGAATGTGCGACCAGCACGATCGGCCCGCTGATGGAGTCCAGCAAACTCGCGATGTACGGGGCGTCGGTGGGGATACCCCTCAGCGGGTTCGACCCGGCGATCGTGGTGTAACCCTTGCTCTGCAGTTCCTGAATGACTCCGTTCCAGCAAGATGAATCGGCGTAGCCGCCGTGGACCAGCGCGATGGTCGGCTTGGCGCCCGGCGAGTTGTGGCTGGTGACCGCGGCGGTGGCGCTGCTCGGGGTGAGGATCGCGGCCGATGCCGCGGCGGCCGCGCCGGTGGCGATGACTCTGCGGCGGGTGAATGTGGGGCGTGCGGGCATGCGGGTCTCCCTCGTCGAGGTAGAGGTGCGCCCCGGCGGGGTGCCCGCCCGGGCGGAAGGAAGGGTGTTGGCGCGGGGAGCTGTTATGCGTTGCCGTTGCGGCCTTCGGCGGCCTGAGTGATGACGGCGGCCACGGTGGCGGGGCGGGAGACGTAGACCGCGTGGCTTCCGGGGGTCTCGGAGACGGTGGCGCCGGTGCGCTCGGCCATGGCGCGCTGGGCGGACGGCGGGATCATGCGGTCGTCGGTGGCGACCAGGTACCAGGCGGGCTTGGCCCGCCAGGCCGGTTCGGAGATGGCGCCTTCAAGTGCCTCCATGCCCCAGGGGACTTGGGAGTCGGCCAGGAACGCGGCCTGGGAGGCGGGCAGGTCGGCGGCGAACGAGTCCGCGAACTTGGTGCGGTCCAGGAACAGGAACCCGCCCTGCGGGGGCAGGATCGGGGGCACCGGTGCGCCGGGCGGCGGGTCGGCGATCAGGGTGTTGACCGACTCTCCCTTGTCCGGGGCGAAGGCGGTGATGTAGACGAGTGCAGCGACGTTGGGGTGGTTGCCGGCCTCGGTGATGACGGTGCCGCCGTAGGAGTGGCCGACCAGCACGGCCGGTCCGTCGAGGCCGTCGAGGATCTGGTGGGTGGCGGCGACGTCACCGGCCAGCGACAGGGTGGGGTTCTGTACGACGTGCACCTGGTAGCCGTCGGCGGTCAGTTGCTCGTGGACGCCCTGCCAGCCCGAGCCATCCACGAATCCGCCGTGCACGAGCACGATGTTCCTGATGGTCGCCATGGTCACTCCTGTCGGAGAGGGACAGGCCCCGCGCCTGTCCGGTGCCGCCCAGTCAACTCCCGCGACAGAGACCGGACCATGCAGAACAGCACGCAGAAGTTTCTGCATACCGGAGCCCGCACGCACCGTCGGCCCGTGGCTCTCAGGGGGCGCCGGCGGCCAGGTCGCGGCAGCGGCGGTGCGCTTCCAACTCGCCGCTCGCCTCGAACACCGCCGCCGCACGGGCGTAGGCACGCCGGCTCTCCTGCATGCGGCAGTCCCTGGCCAGCAAGGCTGCGAGGGCTTCCAGGGCGCCGCCTTGGTGGTAGTCGGAGTCGTACGGCTCCATGAGGTCGGTGGCCTCAGTGAGCGTGGTGATCGCTTCGGAGCGGTGGCCGAGTTGCGCCAGGCACCGGCCGAGGTCCGCCAGGTAGTGGGGTCGCAGGTGCGCCGCGATGCTCGGCGTTATGCCCGATCGTTCATCGCTGACCAGGGCGAGCGCCTCACGGAATCTTTCCGCCGCCTCGGCATGACACCCGGCGTCGCGTAGGCAGTAACCGAGATTGCTGATGCTCGAGAAGTACGCATCGGTGTCGCCGAGGGACCCGAACAGCTTTACCGCCCGGGACGCGGAACTGACGGCTGCCTCGAAGTGCTTGAGCTTGCGGCGGGCGATCGCGATGTAGCTGTGCGACCAGGCGATCTGTGTCGTGGCCTCGACGCGGGTGGCCAGGTCCAGCGCCTCAGCCGCACAGCGCAGTGCACCTTCCGGGTCGTCCAGCGGGATGGCGTGCACCCAAGACAGATAGTTCAGCTGGGTCGCCTGCTGCACCAGATCGCCCAGGGCGCCGGCGGCACGGGCGCCGAGAGTGAAGACCTCCTGCCAGTGCGGCCCGTGCACCCACTGGTCGGAGAACCAGTGCATGGCCTCGGCACAGTCCAACACGGCGGCGTATTCACCGGCATCCTGGGCCTGCCGCAGGGCACCGAGCCAGTTGTCCAGGTTCGCCCGCAGCCACCGGTCAGCCTCCTCCAGATCCGACAGCACCACCAGATCGGCATCGGGTCCGTCGGGGCGGCCGTAACCAGGTTCGAACCACCGCCCGGCCATAGTGGCCATCCGCAGCAGCCAGGACCTCACCTCCAC
This sequence comes from Streptomyces sp. NPDC093064, assembly GCF_044754605.1. Classification (NCBI taxonomy): domain Bacteria; kingdom Bacillati; phylum Actinomycetota; class Actinomycetes; order Kitasatosporales; family Streptomycetaceae; genus Streptomyces; species Streptomyces sp. NPDC093064. The sequence goes on along the minus strand of NZ_JBIVPK010000064.1, from coordinate 1,754 downwards.
GGTCAGCGCCGTGCGGTCGGCTGCTGTCTCCTCCCGTTGCAACCGGTCGCGGGCGAAGAGACGTACCAGGTCGTGAAAGCGATAGCGACCCGCGGCACCGTCCTGCAGCAGACCGAGATCGACCAGCTCGTCCAGCGCATCCCAGGCAGCCGCGCGTTCCACGGCGCCGACCACGGCTGCGACCTCGGCGTCGATGTCCTGACCCGGTACCACGGACAGTCGGCGAAACACCCGCCGCGCGACAACACCGAGCTGCTCGTACGACATCCCGAACGCGTTGGCGATCTTCAGGTCGCCGGCCTTGAAATGCTCCAGACGCCCTTCTTCGTCCGACAACCGGGCGGCGAGTTCAGTGATGCTCCAACCCGGGCGGCTGAGAAGCCTGTTGCCGATGATCCGCAGCGCCAGCGGCAACCCACCGCACAGTTGCGCGAGCCGAGACAGGGCCACAGGCCCGTCCGTCACGGAACGCTCGCCCACGATGCCGGTCAGCAAATCCATGGCCTCCGGCAACTGCAGCGGGCCAAGGACCAGGCGGCGTACGCCCTCCAGGCCGGCCAGCAGCCGTCGGCTGGTGACCAGCACCCTGCTCGGACCGTCCGCCGCAAGCAGCGGGCGGATCTGCTCCTCGGACGCGGCGTCGTCGAGGACTACGAGGACCTGCCGATCGCGCAGCAACGACCGATACAGGGAAGCCCGTGCCTGGGCGTCGGCCGGCAACTGACGCTCGGCGACGCCGAGCGCACCCAGCAGGAGCCCCAGTGCGTCCTCGACAGGACGAGGCTGCGCCGACATGCCGAAGAGATCGAGGAAGAACACCCCGTCGGGAAATCCCGGCCGCAGCGCGTGAGCGGCGCGGATGACGAAGGTGGTCTTGCCCGACCCCGCTGAGCCGGTGACGAGCCCCACCACCGCGCCACCGGGCGAAACCTCGGCGTGGACCAGCTCATCCATCCACGCAAGCTCCGCTGGCCGCCCCGTGAAGTCCTCGACCGAACGCGGAAGTTCGCACAGCCCAGCCGGACGGGTCCAGTGGTCACGCAGACGACCGTCCCGCGCCAACGCGATGAGCCGCTCGCGGCCCTCACCCGTCAATGAGAGCGCGTCCGCCACCGCGATGACCGTCCGGTGCTGGGGTCCTCTGCTCCGTCCCCGCTCCATGTCCGACAGCGTGCGGGCACTGACTCCGGATGCTTCCGCGAGTTGTTCCAGCGTCAGGCGGGCTGTCTGCCGATGGCGGCGCAGCAACTCCGCGAGATTCGGGTCATCAGCGATGGGACACCTCGTGCGGGCGGAGCAGGCATGTGAACCGTTCGTATGGGGGCAAGCGTACTGAGGCCACGAAGAAGTGACAGAGCTTCCGTTAAATCCAGCCAACACCCCTTATGCGCAGTCAGGTTGGCTGGCCCATCTGAAACCGGGCGCTCGAGTCAAGCAGCGAGCTCACGGCACCGGACAGCCAGTGCCTCAGCGCATGCCGCGCCTCGGAGGCAGCGCGGAAGCATGCGGCCAGGCGCACGTCAGAACGGCGGTCAGAGAGGTTCGACGCCCACGCAGGATGAGGGCGGCTCGCTGGCAACAGCGGCATGGCCGCAAGGATCTCCTCCCCGGGGAAGCCCTCCGCAGACTCCGAGGAAATGCCACGACCGTGAGACTGAGCCCGGATCCACCGGCTTGATGTCTGTGGATAGCTTCTCCGGAGACGAGGAAGTGCCTTGTGACCTGCGATGATGGGAGTTCTTCACGCTTCCAGC
>NZ_JBIVPK010000063.1:0-35107 GCF_044754605.1 Streptomyces sp. NPDC093064 | reverse complement strand
TCTGGCCGTCCGCGTCCACCGCCGCCGCAGGCAGACCGGCCGACGCGAAACCCGCGAGACGGTCTACGCCGTCACCAGCCTCGACGCCCACCAGGCCGGCCCCGCCGAGCTCGCCGCCGCGATCCGCGGCCACTGGACCGTGGAAGCCCTGCGATCAAGCCCTGACGCTCACGTCGTTCGGCGCGGAGCACAGGGTACGAGAGATCCAGACCAAGCTGCACCGTTGGGCGACCGACGATTCAGACAGGCAGTTCCGTGATTTGTTCAATCTTGTCTGCGATCCCGCATTTCTCCTGACTGCATGGGAGCGAGTGCGGGACAACAGGGGTGCAAGGTCGGCAGGGGTTGACGGGAAGAGCGCCTACTATATCGAGCGGCAAGGTGTCGGCGAGTTCCTGGCCGAGCTCCGCGAAGATTTGAAAGCGCAGCAGTTTCGCCCCTTACCAGTCCGCGAGAGGATGATTCCGAAAGCGGGCGGAAAGAAACTGCGCCGTCTAGGTATTCCCACCGTGCGTGATCGCGTTGTTCAGGCTGCGCTGAAATTGGTGCTGGAGCCTATTTTCGAGGCGGACTTTGAGCCGTGCTCGTATGGTTTCCGGCGCAATCGGCGAGCTCATGACGCGATCGCCGAGATCCGCACCTTCGCCAGTCCGCCCCACCGATACGAGTGGGTCGTGGAGGGCGATATCGCGGCGTGCTTTGACGAAATCTCACACTCGGCACTTATGGGTCGGGTGCGGCAACGGGTCTCCGACAAGCGCGTCCTGATGCTGGTCAAAGCGTTCCTGAAGGCCGGAATCCTCAACAAAGAGGGGCTCTTCAGGCAATCGCGCACAGGGACGCCACAGGGCGGAATTCTGTCACCTTTGCTCGCCAACGTCGCACTATCAGTACTCGATGAGCATTTCGCTCGACGTCACCGAGAGCAGAGGAGGATGACTCGGCAGCAGCGGCGGGGAAAGCCATCATTTCGGCTTATCCGCTACGCTGACGACTGGGTCGCTCTGGTTCGAGGCGACAGGGCTGATGCCGAGGCGATACGCGACGAAGCAGCAGAGGCTCTCTCCGCGATGGGCTTGCGCCTTTCAGAGGAGAAAACCACGCTGGTACACATCGATGAGGGCTTTGACTTTCTTGGTTGGCGCATCCAGCGCCACCGGAAACAAGGCACGGCGAAGTACTACGTCTACACCTACCCAAGCAAGAAGGCGGTCAAGTCCGTCTTGGGGAAAGTGAGGGCGGCCAGCCGATTGGACAAGAACCAGCCGCTCGAAGTCCTGCTGCGCTATCTCAACTCTGTGTTGCGGGGCTGGTGTGTCTACTTTCAGCCCGGGGTTTCAAGTGTCACCTTCCACTTCCTGCGCGCGTTCACCTGGCGCAGGGTCATGGGTTGGCTGCACCGAAAACACCCGCGTGCGAATTGGAAGCAAGTGCGCCGTCGGTATTGTCAGGGCCAGTGGTGGCCGTCAGATGGCGATACGGCGCTGTTCGATCCGGGGCGGATGCGGACTACCCGCTACCGCTACCGCGGGACAGCGATTCCCACTCCGTGGGCGAGCACCATCTGAACTGTTCGGACGTCAACGGGACTTGTGGAGCGCCCGGTGCCTGGAGACAGGCACGCCGGGTGCGGGAGGCGGTCCGGGGAAACCCCACCAGCAGCAATGCTGGCAGGGCGCCCCGGGCCGACCTCACAATTCCGTCGCCGATCCCGCGTTCTTGCTGGTCGCGTGGGCTCGGGTGCGAAGGAACAGTGGCGCCCGCTCGACCGGAGTGGACGGGCAGACCGCTCGCTCTTTACCTCGACTTCCGCGATCCTGGACGCCGTGACCGACGAGTGAATGAATCAAACCGGCGGCTGGTCCATCAAGGCAGCCGTTACGGCTGGAGGATCGAGATCTCCAGCTCAGGATCGAATCCGGAGTCCGCAGCGACCCGGCGAGCGAACTCGCGAACCCCCTCCAGTTGGCGTTCGCCGAAGGAGAAGTCCAGAGCCTCGGTGTAGTAGCGGCGCAAGGTCTCCTCGTCGAACGCCTCCCACCGGGCGGCCTGCTCGCAGACCTTGTCGACCTCGGCCATCGAGAGGTCCCGGGACTCCAGGAAGGCCCGGTGTACCTCGCGCACGATGTGTGGGTTCTGCTCCAAGTAGTCCTTGCGGGCGGCCCAGGCCGCGAAAACGAACGGCAGACCAGTCCACGCCTTCCACATCTCGCCCAGGTCGTACACCCGCAGGCCCAGTTCCTCGGCCTGATGAAGGTAGGCGCGCAGCGCGGCGTCGCCGATCACAACCGCGGCGTCCGCGTCCTGCATCATCACCGGCAGGTCCGGCGGGCAGGTGAAGTACTCCGGGCGGGCCCCTTCCCGTTCCTCCAACAGAAGTCGAGCCAGGCGTACCGACGAGCGCGAGGTGGAACCCAAGGCGACCCGGCGCCCGTCCAACTCGCCCAGCGGGACCTGGCTGACGATCAGGCAGGAGGTCACCGGACCGTCGCTGCCCACCGCGATGTCCGGCAGCAGCACCAAGTCGTTGGCGTGCTTGAGGTACTCCATGCAGGCGATCGGGCCGATGTCCAGGGTCCCGTCGACCAGCAGGTTGCTCAGCCGGTCCGGGGTGTCCTTGGTCAGCTCCAGGTCGAGCAAGCTGCCGGTGCGGGCCAGGCCCCAGTAAATCGGCAGACAGTTGAGGAACTGGATGTGCCCGACCCGGGGACGCTTCGCCGGTACATGCGGGACGCGAGGTACGCGAGAAATATCCACTCCCGCAGGCTAGTGCTTCAGTCCGAGAACAGGATGTGACGTCTGGTCAGCCCCGGTTGCGGCACGCGAGCGGCCACCGGTGATCACCGCATGTTGTGTCGATATACAACGATCGTCCGGTGGCCGCGAGCCACGCCCTACCCTCGGCGACCTGGACGGGGCTGTTCCACCAACTCACCGCCTCCCTCGTCGGCTGCTTCCGGTGGCGCGAGCCCCGGCTGCACGCCTTCGCCCTGATCCGCAGTCTGTGGCCGAGCTGCCGAGGAAGAACTGCTGGACCCTTGCCGAGCACCTGGGCCACCGCTCCCCGCGCCCGCTGCAGCACCTGCTGTCGGCCGCGAAGTGGGACGCCGAGCAGGTGCGCGACGCCGTCCGCGCCTTCGTGGTCTCCCACCTGCACGACCCGGCCGCGGTGCTGGTAGTCGACGAGGCGGGTGACCTCAAGAAGGGCGTCAAGACCGTCGGTGTGCAACGGCAGTACACCGGCACCGCCGGACGGATCTCGAACGCCCAGGTCGCGGTCTACCTCACCTACGCCGGACGCGGCGGGCACGCCCCGATCGACCGCCGCCTGTATCTGCCGGCGTGCTGGACGCGCGACGCGGACCGGCGACAGGAGGCCGGGGTGCCGCAGGCCGTCGGCTTCGCGACCAAGCGCCCACGCCCTGGAGCAGCTTGTGGACGCAAAGATCACCGGGGGTGAGCTCGTCGAGCCGGCGGAGCCTACTCCGGTGCTGGACCTGATGGCAGCACTGCAGGAGAGCGTCCGGGTGGACGCCACCGACTTCCCTGAGGGATCTGATACAGGCGCAGCATGCCTGGACGACACCTATGAGGCGCTCGCCGCGCCCCGCCCCTGCGACACCACGGCCCTGCACCGCCGCCTGCTGCTCCTGTCCGTACGGCTGTGGTGGCACCTGTAATGGAACACCGCCCGCTCGGTGCCGGCGGCGCGCACCGAGCTGCGGCCGCTGGTCCGCGCCGGGGGAGCAGCGCGGGCCGCGTGAGGACCGCCGGGCGCCGCACACCGTCAGGAGCCGGGTTGCGACAAGAGTTGCGCCTACGGTCGCGACAGGTGATGCGCCTACTGTTGCGCGACCCGGAGAGCCCCTTCGTGTCCATACAGGTCACCACGCGCTTTCGGCGTGGTCGGCCCGCTGACATCCCCGTTGCGGCCGCTCTCGCCGATGTCCGTTGGCTGGAGTGGAGGAAGAGGGGGCGGGGCGGGAGGGGCGGCGCGGGCCGCGGCCGGGGATCGGGCCGCGCGCTCAGCCGGTCGCGCGTCGTCCAGTGCCGTCACGCCCGTGCCATTGCCACCGGGAATAATTGAGTGAACGTCAGAGGCGTGCATACCAAAGGGTGGTGGCCATGGACGGTGCGGTATGGGGAGCTCTGGGCGCTGTGGCGGGCTCTGCGGTGACTGCCATTGGTGGCTACCTCGGGCCCGTGCGGGCGAGTCGGGCTGCAGCCCGGGAGCAGGCGCAGCAACGGGAGGAACAGCGGGCGGAAGGCCAGGTCGAAAGACTGATCGCCTACCGGGCGGCCCTGCGCGAGTGGGAGGAGTACCTCAGTGACGTGGTGCATCGCACGCAGCGCGGCTTGAACCTGGACGCAGCCGAAGTCCACGAACGTGTCGCCACGTACACGCAGCGGGCAAACGAAGCGAGTGACGCACTGATGCGGGATCAGTGGTGGGCGGGCTCAGAGAAACCAGCGTTGCGCGACGCCTCTGGATACGTCCTCGACTTCGTTTCAGGCGTTCGCCGGGTGACCGAGTCTGAGGTTATGGATCGCATACAGAGGGCCCGATACACGCGGCGGTCAATGTACGAAGAGATGATCGATAGGCTAGCTCGTATTGCCGGGGAACCAGTACACGTCACCTATGGCCTCGATTCGTCAGCGGGTTTCGGTCGTTGATCGGTGCGGCTGTTCGCCCGTAATCGCTCGACGCGATCGACGCCCGCCCCGGCCCGTTCGGGGGTGCGGCTGCGGCGCCGGACGACGAGCCCGTCGCCGTTCCGAACCGACCGGTGCCGGCGGGGGAGACCGGCGCTGCCGGGCTCGCGGAACCCGCCACCGTGCCGCGGCAGTCCGCCGTCCCGCCCGCGGAGACGTCCGCCGCCGGCGGCGCGGGCCTGAACGGCGCCGGCACCGAGGAATGGGTCCGCGTGCGCCAGGCGGCCGATGTCCTGCGCGGGCAGGGGGCTACCGGTGACAGCGCCTGCCAGGCGGGGACCACCAGGCCGTGTCAGACCGCGGCACATGACCGGTGTCCTGCGGACCAGACATCGCCAACTCGGGTGAACTTGACCGCGAACACCCCGACCGGCCTGCACCTTCCCGTGTATGACCTGAGCAGAACCCCCCACGGAAGGAAGTGCATTGAGGATCTTCGCAAGGCCCCTGGCCCGTCTGGCCGTGTCACTGGCCGGCACGGCCGCACTGCTCGCCGTCGCAGCCCCTGCGCCCGCCGAGGCGGCGCCGCTGGGGCGAGCATGCATGTTCGTCGCGCCCAAGGGCGCGTACGGCGTCGGGCACGCCGCGTTCGCCATCAAGGTGCGCGGCGAGCGCGACCACTGGATTTACGGGTCGTTCGGCTCCACCAACGACGCGCCGTTGCGCGGCTGGATCAAGGGCGGCACGTGGGGGCAGGCTCGCGGGCACTTCAAGAAGGTGTATGACCGAGACCACGACAGTCCGCGCTACTACACCCAGTACCGGTGCGTGAACACCCGGGACGGTAACCAGAAGACGGCGCAGGACTGGTACCGGACCGTCAAGTCCCGTGGGTACGACCTGCACACGAACAACTGCCTCCACATGAGCATGGCCGTGTTCAAGGGGTACAGCAGCATCCTGCGCAAGGACTCCAGGCTGGTGTCCGCGACCAACGAGCTTCCGAACCGGTACTTCGGCACGGTGCTGGGCAAGGCTGGCTGGGAGAGGGCGAACGTGGTGTGACCGGGCGTGCCCCGCACGGGGTCTGAGGAGCCGTCGTCCCGGTGCGGGACGACGGCCCCCGCCCACCGTGGACCTAGGCGGTCGGCGGTCGTGGCCGACCATCACCACCCCGGCCCGCACCGCCGCCGGCGCCCCGGCGTGGCTGCGGCTGGTGTCCGCTCCGGCGGCCAAGGCGTCGGGGAAGTTGTGGGAGGGCGCCCTGGACGCCCAGCACACCTTCGGCGACCTCGACGGGCACCGGCCCGCGCTCGTGGGCGTGCACGACGTGTTCGATGACGGGACCGCCTACGGGGCGGAGCTGTCTGTGCACGTCGACCAGCCGGTCCTGTCCGACGAACCGATCCTCCAGCACGACGTCCAGCTGCCCGGCTCCTGGTGGACCGACCTGTCGGAGGCGCTGGAAAAGGTGTCGGCAACGGCCACCGACCGTGTCGCCGTACGGCAGCAGTACATGGACCGGGCGATCCCTCAGTTCGTAGGCATCCCGGCGCCCGCCGTCACTTGCTGGACCACTGCCCACTCCGACCTGCACTGGGCGAACCTCACCGCACCCCTGCGGATTCTCGACTGGGAGGGCTGGGGCCGCGCTCCGGAAGGCTTCGACGCGGCCACCCTCTTCGCCTACACGCTGCTCCAGCCGGACACCACCACCCGCGTCCGCGACGTCTTCCCCGTCCTGGGCAGCCCGGCCGGCCTCGCCGCCGAAGCCACCGTGTGCGCCATGCTGCTCCAGACTGTAGCCCGCGGCGACAACCTCGCCCTCGAAGACCAGCTCCGCACCTGGTCCGAGGAACTACGCCGCCGCTGAAAGGGCGGGGCAGCTCTCGCCGCGTACGCCCAGGAACCTCCACGTAGGGGCGCCCCGAGCCACAGCACGTCCTGCAGTGGGTTGCCTTCCGACACAGGGAGTAGCCCGCTGTCGAGGTTCGCCTCATCAACTTGCCCCAGGCGGTCATCGGGGCAGGCTTGCAGACTGGCCGTCAGGCTCTGATGCTTGGTGTGGCCTTCCTCCCGAGGAGGCGGCGGGAGACGCAGACGCTCGCTCAGCTCGGGCAGATCCCGGACGCTGCCAGGCCCTCACACTACGGGGAGAACGGAATGGCCGTTGGCACAGTGGCGGCCGGTCGTCGTCCCACGGATGTTGTTGCCTTCGTGGTTCTTTGTGGCCGAGCTCCACCAGCCGGTGTACCGTCGTGATCAGCAGTCGTGGTTCCGAAGTCCCGTTCGCCCGTGATCGCAATCGCGGGCGTTTTTGCTGTTCAACGCCTCTCCGGACCAGGGCGATCACCTCCGGATCCCGCACGGTGCGGGACCCGATACGAGTCCCCTCAAAGGAGACAGGCATGGCCAAGGGCACTGTGAAGTGGTTCAACGCGGAAAAGGGCTTCGGCTTCATCGAACAGGACGGCGGCGGCCCGGACGTCTTCGCCCACTACTCGAACATCGCCGCCCAGGGCTTCCGCGAGCTCCAGGAGGGCCAGAAGGTCGAGTTCGACGTTACGCAGGGCCAGAAGGGCCCGCAGGCGGAGAACATCCGCGCCCTGTAAAGACGGACACACAAGAGGCCCCAGCCGGGATGCAAGCTCCCCCACTGGCTGGGGCCTCTTCGGCCCTACCCGCCCCCCGATGGTGGGAGGTTTCCGATGCCCCGCTGTTGAGGGAGCCTCAGGAAGAACGGCGGGATGGCGTGCCCTCGTCGGCACGGCCGCCGGCCCCGAGGGTCCGCCGGGGGGCCGGACACACGACCGGGTGATTGCCGAGAACACCCCGGGCCGCGAGGGACCACGGCTGGACCGACGACGACGAGGACCCGCGCTACCTGCGGGACCGGGACCAGGTGGGTGTCGTGACCCATCGGACGGGCACGGAGTGCAAGGTGTACCTGCACACGTGATGGACGTGCGGGTACTCGTGGACGTGGTGGTGGTCGCGTCGGTTATCTCGGCTCTCGCGATCACCCCGCGTGTCCTGGCCCGCCGCTCCGACCCGGTCGGGGCGGCGGGCCACCGCGTCTTCTCGCCAGCCGCGTGGCTGGCGCTGGTGACCGGCCTGGTCTATGTCAACCAGGTGCTGTTCACCGTCTATGTGCTGCGCGTGCATGCCGGCGACCCGTCGTTCGTCGCGCGCTACCTGCCCGCCGGGTGGTTCGACCTGGCGTCGGCGAATCCTGTTCTGTGCCGCTTGGCCGAGCTCTTCCCGGCGCCCGGGCTGCTCGCACCGAGCGTGCTGCGGGTGCAGGCGTTCCTGGAACTTCCCTTCGTTCTCATGGCGTTCGCGACGGTGGTGCGCTGGCTGGACGCTGGCCTGTACCGGCGGCTCGCACGCTCGGCCCTGCTGCCCTTGGCATCGGTGTCTTACACGGCCGTTTTCTGCCTGGTCGAGTGGGATCTGCGCAATCCGTACACTATCGACGATGTGGTGATCCGTGCTGTCTCGGCGGTCGTCACCCCGCTGCTGATCGCCCGTGTCGCGGCGCGCGACGAAAGTACGTTCCGGGTGCCGTCCTCGGTGCCGGGCCTGCTGGTGTTCACCGGCTCGCTGGGCGCGCTGGGCGCGCTCGTGCTGGTCGTCTACGACACCGCGCTGCTGTACAACCTGGGCCGCTTGGACGACCGGCTGCCGCTCGCCCTGGCGGCAGGGGGTGCGCTTCTCGGGCTGCGTGCGGTCGCCTCCCGGCCGGCGGCGGCCGGATCCGCGCCCACGCTGTCCTTCGTGGTGCACGCCCTGCGCCACTGGTTGCTGCTGTTCTTCGCACCTGCCCTGGCGATCCGCTACGGCCTGCTGTTCGGCACGCCCGCCCTGGCGCTGGCGGCGGGCGCCCTGACGGCCGCGGTCGCCTGCGTGCACGCGGGCCGGGACACCCTGGCCGGCGCCGAACGGCATCCCCGCGCCGCCCTCCGCCTTGCGGCTGGCATCGGCTGCGCGGTCCTGGCCGGAGCCGTCGCCGCCGCCCTGGCCCTCCGGCTCACCCCGCCGTCGTACGAGGAGATAGCCCTGCTGTCGGCCATGGGCGCCTTCCTGGTGACGGGCGTCGCGGTGTGCGGCCTCGTCGACAGCCGCGCGGCAGCTTTGCGCGAGAAGTCGGGAAGGTCCCTGTGATCAAGTCCTTGGGGGTCGAGGACGACGCGGGTGACGTCGATCAGGTCGGCACCGTCCAGTTGGTGCAGGACGGCTTCGTGCAGCCGCTCCCACACCCCGTGGCGCCCTGCGGCTGGAGGTAGTAGCCGGGGCCGATGCGGAGCGGGTCGACGGCGGAGGGCGGGATGAACGCGATCAGTTCGATGGCGCGCGTCGTGGGCAGCGGCAGGGCCCGCAGCTCTTTGTCCGTGACCGGGCTGACCCGGCCGTTCGGCAGTTCATAACCGGGCCCTATTTCTCCGAAGGTGACCTCAGGGTCCTCCGCGTCGCACCAGTAGCGGTTGCGCACCAGAGCGTTGTCGGGGGTGTGGATCCTGCGGAAGCGGACGCTGTGGTCTTCGGTCGTGCTCAGGACCGTGATCGGGGCGCTGACCAGCCCGAACGAGATGGCGCCGTTGAAGATGCTCGCGGCCATGGGTACACCTCCGAGACCCCGAGTACTACCAGCCTAGAAGCTCCGCCACGGTCCGGCACGAGCACGGGCAGGCGCCCCCTGCGGGCCTACGGACACGTTCCTTGGCAGTTGGCCCAGGCCGTCGGCTACAGCGAGCGGGCTGCTTGGGCTGGTGGCAGTGCCTTGCGGAGGATGTAGTTGAGACCGAACTCGGTTTCGCTCGTGCGGACATCGGTGTACCCGAGTCTGAGGTAGAAGCCGTGAGCGGTGATACTCGCACCGGTCTCCATGTGGTCGTACCCGTCGCGCACGGCCGAGACTTCCACCTGCTGCATGAGTTGACGGCCAATCCCCTGCGCGGCGAAGTCGGGATCGACGAACATCGTGTAGACCTTGTTGCCTTCCCGGGAAACGGTGCCGACCACCCCGTCGCCCTCGGCCACGTAGATGAGGCGGCTTGCCGACAGCTCGATGAACCGCTCGGCCGTGAAGTGCGCGCACATCGTGTCGATGATGTGCTGGGGATAGTCGCGGCTGTTCACGTCGCGCAGGCATCGCTGAATGATCTCGGCGATCCGTGGAGCATCGCCTGGGCGGAATAGACGGACCCTGATCGCCACGGCGCCTCCTGGTCGTCGGCAGGACTGACCAGAGCATCTCAGATTCAGCCAGGCACCGTCGCGCGACCGCAATCGATCATGCCGACCGCGTCCACCCGGACACCTGCCCGTTACTGACCCACGCTCCTAGCTGGAGGCGTCGGCCATGTGCTCATGGTGGTGCTTGAGCGCGTCACGGGCCGTGAGGACATCGGCCGGGGTGAGGCTGCTCCAGTACGTGTACGTGACGATCGTCGCGGCGAGTTCGACTTCCCGCGCCCGCAGCCGGGCGATCTCCACCGCGTCCTGGGGATCCCAGAGAGGGGAGGCGGGGCGGGACGACTTCCGCCAGGCGCTCTCGTGCGTCTCCCACGCGTCCAGCGGTTCGGCCGACCACGGCACCCGCTGATAAACCGTCTGCCGTTCAGCGCGGACCTGACGGAGTTCATCCTGAGCGTCAATCAGGTCCGGGGAAGTCGTACGAGGCTGCCACGACCCAAAGGTACTGTTGTTCGAACCGGGCTCCGGACCGCCTCGCGGCAACATCTCCTGCGCCAACCCTTGCGTCTACTCCTGCGGCATCTCTTGCGACTTCTCTTGCGCGATCCTCGCCGACGCCGCCGCATCCGTGCAGGTCACCCCCACCGTACGGGCGTGGTCGGACCTCTCACATCCCCGTTGCGGCCGCTTTCGCCCAGTCCCTGGCTGGAGTTGAGGGGAAAAGAGGGGCGGGATGGGCGGCCGGGCCGGGGATCGGGGCGTCGCTCAGCCGGTTGCGCGTCGGCCGGGGCCTCCGCGCCGTGCCACCATCATCACTGGGGGATCGAGAAACCGCCGGCCAGCTGACCGAGGGTCGGTCGTAGCAGGCAGAACAGCTCCGGCGTGCACGCCGCCACAGCAGCGTCCACTCGACTCCGGCTTGATGGCGATATCTGAATCTCCCCATGCGGCGCTCGGGTTGTCCTCAGAGTTGCTCGGTTTGATTCCCCAGGTAGGCCAGTGCTGGCCAGCGGGCGGGTGCCACACGGGAGTTGCCGCTCGAGTGGCGTGTCGGCGCCGGGTCTCCGGCTCAGATCACTGGGTGGAGATCTTGTGGACGGTGGTGTCGTCGGGGTTCAGCCGTCGCCCGTCCGCAGACAGTACTTCCAGCGCGCGGAGGCGATGTCCCTGTCGGCGGTCGACCAACTGTGAGCGTGGTTCGCCGGGGGCGAAGAAGTTCTGTTCGCCCCACTGCCGCAGTGCCACGATGACGGGGAAGAGCGCCTTGCCTTTCGGAGTCAGTACGTACTCGCGGTAGGCGCTGCCGTCCGAGGCGGGGACGGATTCGAGGACACCGCCGGCGACCAGGGTGCGCAGACGCGCGGTGAGGATGTTCTTCGCCACGCCGAGGCTGCGCTGGAACTCCCCGAAGCGCCGGCTTCCGTCGAAGGCGTCCCGCACGATCAGCAGGGACCACCAGTCGCCGATCGCGTCCACTGACCGGGCGACGGGACATTCGCTGTCGTCGAAGCGCGTCCTGGTCACCATGGTGTCCCTCACTCTCACATCGGTTGCAACATGCTACCAAAAAAGTTACCTTCACCATTGGTGGCAAGATGAAACCAGATGTGCGGAGGAGTGCTGATGCCCGGCAACGGTGAGGCTGTGACACGACGGGCTGAGGCCCGAACCGGGGAAGGTTCCGCGTTTGTCCTGTCCCGTGGCGTCGTCATACTGTTCGCCGTCGTCTGCGGGGCCGCGGTGGCCAACGTCTACTTCTCCCAGCCGCTCCTGGTGACCATGGGCCACGACCTCGCCATCAGCCCGGGACTTGTCGGCAGCGTGGTCACCCTCACGCAGGTCGGATACGGGCTGGGACTCTTCTTCCTCGTGCCGCTGGGCGACGTGGCGGACCGCAGACGGCTCATCGTGGCCCAGTTGCTGCTCCTGGTGGTGGTGCTGGCGGTGGTAGCCGCCGCCCACACGGCGGCGATCCTGCTCGCGGGTATGGCCGCGATGGGGCTTCTCGCAGTCGTCACGCAGACGCTGGTGGCCTTCGCGGCATCACTGGCCCCTCCCGCCGGGCGCGGACGGGTCGTCGGTCTGGTCACCAGCGGCGTGGTCATCGGAATCCTGCTCGCCCGCACCGCATCCGGCCTCATGGCCGATCTCGCGGGCTGGCGCTCCGTCTACCTCGCCTCGGCGTCGCTCACCGCTCTGCTCGCCCTGGTCCTGTACCGAGTGCTCCCGCGCCACAGTGACGCCCCGCCGACAACCCTGCGCTATGGACAGCTCCTGCGCTCCACGATCACCCTGTTCGCACGCGAACGACTGCTGCGGCTCCGGGCCCTGTTCGGTCTCCTGATCTTCGCCGCCTTCAGCACCCTGTGGAGCAGCGTCGCGCTGCCGCTCAGCGAGGCCCCGTACTTCCTGCCCCACAGCGCGATCGGGGCACTGGGGCTGATCGGTGTCGCCGGCGCCCTGGCCGCGACCGTGGCGGGCCGCCTGAACGACCGCGGACTCTCCCGGCGGACCACCGGCATCGCCCTGGCACTGCTCGCCGCCTCGTGGCTGCCCTTGGCCTTCACCCGCAGCTCGCTCTGGGCCCTGGTAGCCGGGGTTATCCTTCTCGACCTCGCCGTGCAGGCGGTCCATGTCACCAATCAGACCCTGATCTATGCGCTGCACCCGGACGCGGGCAGCCGGCTGATCGGCGGATACATGGTCTTCTACTCGATCGGCAGCGCCACCGGCGCCATCGCCGCGACCTCCCTCTACACGGTGGCCGGCTGGGGCGCCGTGTGCGCACTGGGTGCCACGTTCAGCTGCCTCGGGCTCGTGCTGTGGGCGTTCACTCGACACAGGGCCCCGGGCCCCGCCGCCGAGGTCACTTCTCGCAGTGAAGACACCCCACCATGTGAGCTGCTCGGGAGCTGCGCTGCTTCTGTTCCCAGGACGGGCTCGACGTAACGGAGCAGTGACGCTCTTGCCGTCCGGCGCGCAGAAAGAATCATGAGCGTCATAGAACTGATCCCCCGGGCCGGCGAGCGAGGCCTGGATACCAGTCGTCCGGCTTCTGAGGACCGTTGTTCGTTGCCGCTGGCCGACGACCGCGGACGACCTGGAGGCGGTGCCGGGACCGTCGGCCAAGCGCAAGGACGTGGCTGAGTGTTCCGCGTTTCCCTACGTTCCTGGTTGATCCTCGCTGTGCCCGTCGTGGGTCTGTTGCTACTGACGTATTCCGCTACAACGTCCGAGCCGCGCGTATCCGCGGAATGGCAGGTCCCTGCCGAGCGGTTGCAGGATAGTCCGCTCCCCGCCGGCGGCACGGCTCAACTCTCGAAGTGTGGGGTGGATGATTGGCCGCGGCCGGTACCACGGGGGAAAGGCGAGCGGAGCAAGGACCCGCAGCTGGTGCTCACCAGCTGGGACGCCTACGATCCGGGGCCGAAGTCGCCGGGCAAACCCCGCTTCACCGTCCACGCGGCCATCCGAACAGGCGACCGCCCCCTGTTGCTCGACGCACCGCTGGCCAAAGGTCGGGTCACGGTCGATCTCTACGGCCCGCACGGTGAGGGCAGCCGCGCCTCCGCCCG
Source organism: Streptomyces sp. NPDC093064 (assembly GCF_044754605.1). Taxonomy (NCBI): domain Bacteria; kingdom Bacillati; phylum Actinomycetota; class Actinomycetes; order Kitasatosporales; family Streptomycetaceae; genus Streptomyces; species Streptomyces sp. NPDC093064. The sequence goes on along the minus strand of NZ_JBIVPK010000063.1, from coordinate 21,680 downwards.
CGGGCTCACCGCGACTGTCGTGGACAGCGGTTACATGGGCAAGTCTGTTAAAACCCCGGCGTCCGGCAGCTTCCGCGTGGATCCAGGCAAAGAGTTGCTCCTGGACGTGGATGTGCCTGCCGGGGCCGTGTGTCCTGGCCACAACCTGCTCGACATCATCAAGTGCTCGCCTGAGGACACTAACGACTCCGCGGACTGCCCGGTGCTGACTCTCACCCTCGCCGACCCGGCGATCCGTGTGTACCGCGCCGAGACGACAGGTGACAGCGCCGCCGGCTCCCTCAGCGACCGGCTGGTCGCGGTTTCCCTGGAACCGGACACCTCCCAGGTGTGAGCAGCCCAAACGGGTGCCTATTCCTGGAGTGTCATCAGCCCCTAACCATGGCCCTGCGAATGTCCAAGGCGCGTGTGATCTCGATCAGGCCGGGTCACCACCGGTGGCAACGGACGCTACTGGTGACAAGTAGCGCGCCGATCTAGTGACAACCACCGTGCCTCGTTGATCAGAGATCAGCAGGTCGGGTGACCTGTTCAGTGACACATATAGAACTTCGGCACACCCGTTCCCGAATCCGAGGAACACGGCCGAAGTCGCGAACCGGCCGGCCGCCGCCGGCGACCATTAGCGCCAGTTCGAGGGCGGTGGCGGTGGCGGTGGCGGAGGAGCGTCTGCGGCTGCGACGCAAGTGGTCCAGAGCCCGGCGGCGGGCGATGGCTGCGCTCCAGCCACGGAAGCCGGCCCCGCTACCCTGGAATTGGTCCAGATCCCGGGCTATCTCGTGCCAGGCATCCGATGCCACCTCTTCGGCACCCTGGCCGACCAGGCCGTGCAGGTAGCCGAGCAATCCTGGCTGCACGATCCGGTACACGACCATGAAGGCTGTTTCGTCGCCGTCCTGTGCCTGCGCGACGGCAGCACCTAACCTCGTGTCGGACGCGGCGTGACCGGCTTGCTCTCCCTGGCCCAAGACCTGTCCTTCAAATAGCGTCCGGTGAGCGACGGATGGTGGACCTGCTGCGCTGCCGACCACGCTTTACCCGCCGTGATCATTAGCGGCTGGTCGCACAGATCTGTCACAGCAACCGCTCCCGCGAAGGTGAACAGCCCTGGCTCGATGTCGCACTGCGTGACGATTGGCCGGGTCTGTGCGGCTACGGCACCGAGGCTGTACGAGCCGACAGCTCCCGTCAGGCGTTCAGGGCGCCGCTGAGGGTGGAGTAGCAGCCGATCACGGTGTCCAGGCCGACGAGTTGGAAGGTGCGCCCAACGCCACAGCCCACCACGACCATCGGCTGCGGCAGCCCGCTCCCGCAGCACCACGCGGCCCAAACCCGCACCCGGCACGGATCCGCCCGCCGAACGAAATGAGAGAGCCCCTCGACCGGGCCCTGATGGCCCCACTCCCCGCCGAGGACGGAGCAGGTAGGCGGGACTGTCACGGCGCCGGCTGTCTTCGATCACCACTGATAATGCTGCGGCGAGAGACGGCACAGACCCGAAGGAGCGCCGCGAGTGAGGGCTGACGACACACCGAAGACGGAGCCGCGGACGCTACTTGGCCGCGTCTGTCTGGTGCTGGTGATGCTGTTCATGGGGGTGTTGTTCAGCGCTATGGGGGTGGGCAGAACAGTGCATTCCGCCGATGGACTGAAGTACTCCACGCGCACTTCTGGCACCCCGGGACTGCTGAAGATATTCAACTGCGCCGCCTCGGGCACCGGCAGACAGCAACGCACCACGTGCTTCGGTAAGTTCCAGTCCGACGACCACCGTGTCGTGGATGATTTCTCGTCCATCGACGGTTCCTACAAGGAAGGAACGGTCCTGCCGGTCCAGCGGGATGGGGACGGCGACTGCCGCGAGGTCGGTGTGGCCCCGATAGCCGGGCAACTGGCCATGATCTGCTTCTCCGCGGTGGGACTCATGGCTGGCCTGGCCTCCTTCTGCAGTGCTTTCTCCACCGCGATGCCACGGACGGGCAGCCGGATCGGCGCCGTGTTGTGGCCACCGAGGGCCGCCCGGATGGTAGGCAGGTTGTGCATAGCGCTCGGGATCGGTGCCGCCGTCTTCGGCGCGGTCAGCTTGATCGGATGGCTGGCCATGCCCTGACGGCCCACGAAGTGTCACTGAAGCTGCGCCATCTTGAAGTAGCTGGTCAGGGGCTGGTGTGACGTTGTTTCGGGGTGCTCGTGCTGGTCGTGGGCGGCAGTCTGCGGTGTAGATCGTCTGGCGGGGCGGTTTTGCGGATTCCCACCCGTCGTCGCGGGTGCCGCTCATGGTCTCGTCGCAGGCGTCGCTGTCCACGGCCCGCACCTGACGACTGAGGCCAGCGAGTACTGGCAGCGGGGTTCCGGGTGTCGATGCCGACGAGGCCAGGGTGCGTTGCGGGTTGTTTTCTCATGGAAGTCGCTCGGTAGTCCCACGACGTTCAGGACCGGTTGTGTGCCTTGGACGATCTCGAAGACGAAGGTCGCTCCGCTGGGCAGGCCGTGAGTGCGCACAGGTCGCCGAAGGTGAGGGACGCATCGGGCTGCCAGGAGCAGCCGGCCTGGTCGAGAGCTTGCGTGACGTCCTGGTAGGTGACGGCCGCGGGGAAGACCCGGGCCTCACCGTACTGGCACAGAGTGCTTGTTCCGTGAGTGCGGTATTCCTGGTTGGCCTCGGGAATACGGGCGAACACCACCTGAGCAGTGGCTCGGCAGGCGTTCGCCGGCTGCGGGCGGCGCGGGATGTGCATGGGTTGCGACAGCACCTGGCATGCTTCACCAGCCCGTGTCAGTGGTGGCAGGCAGACTGCGGTGCATGACTTCGGTGACCGCGCATGACTACGCCTGGATGCGTTCCTCCCCGTTTTTCCGTTACGCGCTGGGGACCGGGTACACCCTGACCCTGGTACGCGGCGTTGCCCCTGGGGAGGTGCTGCGGGTGATGCAGGCGGAGCCGCAGGGCACGTGCACGGGCGTGGACGCGCTGATCGAGCAGCAGGAGGAACTGTTCGAAGCGACGGACTACTCCTACGAGTCCTTCATCGCGGGCGTGCTCACCGTGCCAGGCGCGGGCGGCGACTGGACACTTGTCCTGCACTTCGACGGCGGCGTGGCGATGCAACCGCGCTTCCTGGAAGCCCTGTCGGCGGGCGGGCGCGCCGTGGTGCATTCCAGCAACGGAGGCAAGCCCATCCACCTGTTCCACTGGTACGAGGACGGGAAGCTTCGGACCTCCTTCGAGTGGCCCACGGCCAGAGAGGGCAGCACCCCCGACGCCCTCAACTCGGTGATGCGTGAGGTCGGTTTCCATCTCTCCGACGACGAGGGCGACACCGGCGTGCGCGTCGAGAGCAAGGCGGCGGTCCTCGCGCTCGCCGAGCGGCTAACCGGTGTGCGGGTGACGGAAGAAATGCTCCACGATGCCGAGTGCCAACTCGGCCATGTGCTGGATGAACCGGCCGAGGAGTGAACCGGCCTCAACAAGCGAAGTATCCAGTTCTGGCCTCTGTCTCATGGACGCGCGGCTGAGTGTGCTGGTGGTGAGGGTGCGTAGGCCGACGCGCCGCCGCAAACGGGTTCGTCGCTTCGCCGGCCCCGAGCGTCATGGATGCGGGTCTCCGGAATCCGGCCGCTCCGATCCTGCACAAAAGATCGGGGCCGTGACGTCTATTCACCGGGACGCCGTCACCGAGCGGCGCTTATGAGGAGGTAGCCGACATCGTGACGCTCGAGGAGTTCCTCAGCGCTGAGCTTCCGGGGCTCAGCCGCTTCGCGGGTGCGCTGACCGGTGATCCGCACCTGGCCGAGGACACACTGTCCGATGCGCTGCTGGTGGTCGTCTCACGCTGGCGCAGGATCTCCGCGACGGAGAATCCTGTCGCCTACGTGCGCCGGATCGTGGTCAACACCCATCTGTCGGACCGGCGCAAGGCCAAGCGGCGGCGGACCGATCCCAGCGGGGACGCCGCCGTGCTGGACCGGGCGGATCCCGATGCCAGTGACGCCGTGGTGCGGCGGGACGAGGTGGACCGACTGCTGGCGGGACTGACACCGCGCCAGCGGGTGGCCGTCGTCCTGCGTTATCTGCTCGACCAGGACGACCAGGAGATCGCGCAGGCGCTCGGTTGCAGCAGCGCCACGGTGCGCTCCCACCTCTCCCAGGCCCGCGCCGCACTGCGACTTTCCGCTCACACCCTCACCGAGAGGAGCTGACCTGTGGACGTGGACGACCTGACCGACGCCCTCGCCGCCCACACCCCCGACCCGGAGGCCGTGCTCGCCGCACTGCAGACCAAACGCAGGAAGCGGGCCCGCCGGCGCGTCCTCGCCACCGGGGGCGCAGCCGTTGTCGCCGCGGGTGTGATCACGCTCTGGTCCGCGGGCTTCGGCACGCCCACCGCGAGCACCGCGGTGGAGGGGGCAAGCGGATGCGTGGTAGACCCGTTTGAGGAGAATTTCACGACTGCCCGGGAGAAGGGCTTTTCGGTCGTCCTCGCGAAGGGGGTCCTGACGGGTCGTTCGGCATCCGACTCCGGTCCGGTGTACGCGGAAATGCGCCTCACCGACGTCAGGACCCTGAGCGGCCCGGAGATCCGCTCCGGAAGCACCGTCTGGCTGGATAGCGACGCCGGCCCCGACGGCGGCCCGGTGCCCGGCACGCCCACCGGATCGCTCTGGGCCCGCGACGGCAGCCTCTTCGGAATCATCGCGCCCCAGTCCGCCGAAGGTGCTCCGGAGGGTTCCTACATGCGGGTGGCACCGGTCGTGGACGGGCAGGTCGTCCTGAGCACCGCCGGGTGCTGGAAGGAGGAGGGACGGCCTTCCCTGCCGTACTCCGGTCCGTTGGCGGAGATCCCCGGAAGCGACTCGTACCGACGCGCTGCGGAGGGGGGCTTCCAGACCGTCCCGCTCAGCGAAGTGGAGCGCCTCGCGAGCCACTGATCGCAACCGACGTCGGGTCTGCTCGATCCGCACCCCAGGACTGAGGACGAGGTGCATCTGCTCGGTGGTCGCCATCCGGTACTGGGTCAGCATCGCCAGCATCCACGTCTGCCGTCATCGGCCCGCTCCTTCTGCACGGTGCAGCGCCGTCCTGCCCGGCGCCGCGCGTGCCAGCCAGGGCAACAGCTGGCCTCGACCACGAAAGCCCGACCAGGGTCACGAAGCGGCAACACCGCCCCCAACCAGGCCGACATCCCCGCCGACAACCCCTCCGACAACTGTCTGCGCGCGACCACGCTTCACGGACGGCTACTCAACGTCACCACCGACTACGGGCCAGAGCCTGATTCATGACACTCCCCCAGCCGTGGGCTCCCCCAAGGAATCGGAAGCCGACAGCGGTTGCTGGGGCCGCGGAGTGTCGCATGGGCCGCGGCCGGTTCGCGGCCGAGCCGACGCCCGACGAGCTGGAGCAGTTCTTCCGCCTGAATGGGCCGGGGCTGGAGGCGGCGAAGGCGAAGCGGTCGGCGGCGAACAGGCTCGGCTTCGCAGTGCTGTGGGGCTCGGTGTGGATGCTCGGGGTGTTCCCGACCGAGGATCTGGCCGTGGTATCGGGTGTGGTGGTGCGGTTCGCGGCCGATCAGTTGGGCGTCGACTCGACCGAGCGGTCCGGGTACGGGATGCGGAAGCAGAACCGGTACCGAGCACGCCGGGGAGATCCGAGACTCCTTCGGTTATCGCGAGTTCGGCGAGGCTGAGTAGGAGATGCACGCATTCCTGGCGATCCTGGTCAGAGCGCGCACCGCGCGGTCCGACGCTTCACGGGATGAACTTCACCTCTGGGAAGGCCGCGGTCGGGCCGTCGAGCAGATGCGTCCGGCGTTGCCGCAGGTGCAGGTTGAAGAACGCGAGCGGGTATGCCTGTTGGATCCGTACCGCCTGGGCCGGATCGAGGGTGCCGATCATGTCCTGGATCTGCTGGGAGGTCATGCCGAGGATCTTGCCCGCTTGCGGGATCAGCGTCGCGTAGTCGCCGTATGAGCGGTGGATGGCCCCGTCGGCCTGGATGTTGAGCCGCCAACTGCGAAGGTGCGTCCAGAGCTCGGCGACGTCCGGCATGGCGGCCCGGGTGAACACGGCGGTCATCATCATGAACGGCCGGTCCAGGTCGGTGGTGATGGTCGGCTGCATCGGGCCGTCGAGGCTGAGCCCGGCTCGGACGCGCTGGTCGGCGAGCATGGTGAGCGCGGTGGCGGTGCCGCCCTTCGACCAGCCGAACGCGCCAATGCGCTGCGGGTCAAGGGCGCCGAGCAGGCCTTGGGGCAGTGGCTTGCCGTCGATGTCGGGGTTGCGCCCGGCGGCAAGGCCCTCGACGACGTCGAGTACGAACCGGATGTCCGTGGCGTAGTCCCGTGGCCCCAGGAACGGCGGGACCTCTGCCGGGACGGTGAGCCGGCCGTCGGGGAATTCGCTGAACGCGTCGTATGTGTGGTCGACGGTGACCACGGCGTAGCCGTGGCTGGCGAGTTCCTGGACCGTGATGGTGTGGTCGCCGCGGTGGCTGTCTGAGCCGTGCGAGTACACGATGACGGGCAGGCGGTGGCCCGTATGGTGCACGGGCGCGCCCACGTGTGCGGCGGTGAGCGGGCCGAGGGCGGGGTCGAGGGGGAATCCGACGTCTGCCAGGAACGCCCGCATCGCGCGCTCGGTCATCCAGGGGACGTGCGGCAGGTATCCGGTCTTGCGTGCGGGGTACCAGACGCTGGCCATCAACTCGCGGTGATGCCCTGGGCCGGCCACGGGATCCGGACGTGAGGTGTCGACGAGGTGGAGCGGCACTGTGCCCACCGGGTGCGGCCCGGTAGGCCTGGGCAGCGTGAGTTGCACTGGGGCAGGGGCGGTCGGAGCCGCCCACGCCTGGCGCGCTGTGCTGATCGGCACGGCGGCCCCGACCCCCGCGGCCAGCGCGGCTGCGAGCATGCGGCGGCGCGTCAAGTCCGTCTTGGTGACCGGTGTGATGGTCACGTGTCCTCCCCAGGTTTGTTGGACGGTGTTCGGTTCGCCGGACGTCAGCGGGAGCCGCTCACGGCCTCCATGGTTTGCAGGAGTCCAGATCAGGACTCCGGGGCTGAGCTGCCGTGCTCGATCTGGTGGATGAGTCGCTTGAGCTGGGTGACCTCGTCCTGCAGGGCGCGGTCGCCGGCGGGGGTGAGGGAGAGCCAGGTGCGGGCGCGCTTGCCCTCGTAGCCCTTCTCGATGTCGACCAGTCCGGCCTTCTCCAGGACGGCCAGGTGCTGGCTGAGATTTCCGGCGGTCAGGCCGAGGGCCGTGCGCAGGAAGCCGAACTCGACCCGGCGCGCCTGGTGGGCGACGGTGAGGATGCCGAGGCGAACGCGCTGGTGGACCACGTCGTCCAGGCCGGTGACGGGGTGCGGGTCGGGCTGATCGGTCATGAGGCGTCGCGCTGACGGGACAGCTCGGCCAGAGCGAAACCGAGCGCGCCGAGCAGGAGCAGCACACCGGGTACGCCGAAGCGGGGCACGGCGGACCAGGACGAGGTGAACGGGATCCCCGCCCAGCCGGTGGTGAGCGGCACCAGCTCAATGGCCAGGTACACCGCGGTGAGCAGCAGCAGGGTGCGGCTGCGTTCCACCCAGGACAGCACCAGCAGCGGCAGCCCAACGGCTGTGGCGTTCCCGGTGATTCGCTCAAGGAACCTCGTCACCCCGGAGGCGGTGTCGAAGTGCAGGCCCCAGAAGTCGAGCTGTTCGCCGGGCTGCGGCATCCCGTGGCGGATGCTCCAAATCTCGGTGGCGGTCACCAGACCGACCAGCGCGATCCCGGTGAGGATGTACGGCCGGACCGGGGTGCCGACTCCGCGGTTGCGGGATCGGCGAATGTAGAAGAACGCCGTCGCGGTGTAGGCGAGGGCGAGCCCGATGGGCCAGTAGACCGGCGAGCCCTGCGTGACCAGGGTGCAGCCGGTGCCTGCCGCAGGGTCGGTCGCCGGGCAGGGCACAGTCTCAATCTTGAAGGTGAAGTGGCCGACCAGGATCCCGCCCAGCGTGAGCACACCCAGCAGTAGAAGGGGAAACCACGCGCCACGCTGCGCGGAACGAACCCGGCGAGTCAGGTCACCAAGGCCGGCGAGGACTTCGCGGGGAGTGCCCGGCGAGGGCACTGATGCGTCTGTCATGGCATCAGCTTTGCATTACAAACTAGTTATGGCAAGAAATCCGTGTGCACTCCAAGGTCAGGTCCCGAGAAACCGGCCAGCACGATCCCCAACCCATGGCAGCCTGAGAACCCCGTCTGACGGCAGAGACCGTGGAGAGCCCGTTGCGTTGAGAGGAGCACGGCGGGTTCGGCGAGAGGTCCGAAGAAACGGACCGGGAGCAATCCCGGCACCGCGCTCCGGGCCTACTCAGCGACGCGGGCACGTTGAGTAATCAGTTGGGGTGACAGTCCCGGCTGGCTAGGCTCCGGGTCATGAGCGGACCGGTGTTGGTAATCGAGTTGGCGGAGGCTGCCCCCCCGCGCGGTGATCCAGCGGCTCTGCAAGTTTCTGGTCCGCTCCTCGGCACGGTTTGAGGAGATGCGGGTCGGCGAGTACGACCTGAACATCCACGCGGCAAGCCTCGGCCTCACGGACACCAGGGGCGTCGACGGACTTCGGCCCGTCATGGTCTCGCTCATGGGGCCCGGCATCGGCGACGAGGCCATCTTCGAGGCCGAGCAGGCCTACGAAGTCGACCAGGCAGCTCTCATCGGCTTCACCCCGACCCACGCCGTCGACGTCATCGCGTTCTGTAACAGTCCGGTCGATCACGTGGTCACGGCCCTGCTGACCGCCGCCGTCATGGACGTGATTGGCGGCATCGCCAACGTCGAACTCCGAGAGGATCAGGTGCCGATCGTGGCCGACCTTCCGGGCATCGTCGCAACGATGACGGAGCCGTGGCCTGCCGCCTACGGCTCGGCGGAATTCCTCAGAGCGTGGGCCCAACAGCCCGGTTTCCGGCTCCTGAAGTAACCGGAAGTCGTCCAGCTGGCTCACGCGAGTAGTACCCGCTTGCGCAACAGCCTGAAGCAGGCTCGGCCGAACATTTGGCGTTTGAGCATCTTGATCCGGTTCACGTGTCCTTCGACCACACCGGAGTTCCAGGGCAGGGTCAGGCCGGCGATCACAGCGTCGCGGTCGCGATCTATGCCAGCGGCGAGCGTGTGGAGGCTGGGTAGGTCGTCCCGCTCCGCCCGCGCTACGCCGACGCGCGCCCAATGGTGGATAGGGCCGGTGGCCATGAGTCGATCACCGCGTACGCGGCCCCAGTCAGAACAGAGCCTCCGGCGGGGGATAGGCCGGCACCGGGATGGAGGGGGCGCCGTTCCCGACTGCGGGACCGTAGCGGCGTACGGGATGAGAGCTGGGGAGAGTGGTGGATTGGGGAAGAGGAGGGCGAGCAGGCAGCGGAGAGCCTGATGCGCAGCCGAAGACAGAGACTCTCCGTCTACCGCGCTGTCAGCGCGTCACTGTCACCAGACCCATGATCACCAACACGACTCCCATGACCCCGCACTGCAGTCTGAACCGTCCAAGGGTCCAGGTATCCCCCCATCGCCATCGGCCCGGCCCGGGCGGCGAAAACATCACGTCCGCCCAGTCCCATGCCCACATGTCCACGCCACGGTAGCCGCAGGCCACCACGATGAAAGCGCTGCCCGCGATCAGTGCGAGCACCCCACGAAGAACCACGCTGTTCCCTTCCCCTGCCCCATGACCAGCGTCGTCATCGCGGCATTGTCGCAGGGGGCGCCGAAGGTACCCGGCAGCGGGTAAGCAATTCGCTGGTCATGGACGACCCAGCACGGCTACCGTCGGCGTCCGCACTCTCACAACCCTTGGGGCAACATCCATGTACGTCCGCGCGCTGCGGCCTGTGCCGGCACTCGGCACTGTGATTGCCGGAGTCCTGATGGCCTCCGGGTGCTCCGCAGGGCCAGACGCACGACCAGACTCGGTGGGACCGCAGGCGACCGCATCGGCCAAGGCCGCCGTAGCGCCTCTGACACGGACACAGTTGCGGGCGCTCACCTTCAAGGAGGGCGAGGTTGCGGGAGCCCACGAGGCCGGGATTCCGGTGCGGGACCCCCAGCCGAAAGAGGAACAGCGCTCTTTCCCGCCGGTGTCGGACCCCACTTGCCAGACCATGCTCGACATTCGCAACGGGGAGGGCGCGTCCACCCTTGTCCTTCAGGTCTTCAACTGGAAGGGGGACATCTGGGGTGGCGGCTCGACGCTTGCCGCCTACGAAGACGGGAAGGCCCAGCAGGCCTTCGTGCAGCTCAAGCAGGCACTCGGCTCCTGCCGTTCGTATGAAGGCACAGGCTGGGTGGGGAAGTTCAAGTCCACGCTGACGATGGAACAGGCTCCAGACGTTGGGGACGAAGCCGTGCGGTTCCGGGAGACCGCCCCCATGGGCCCTGAGCACGGAGGGGAGCGCAACGAGCAGTTCACCGTGGTGCGGGCCGGGAACACGATCGTGACGTTCCAAAAGCTGAACGTCGGCGGCAGCGCGTCCTTCCCCGCCGATCTGGTCAACCGGCAGGTCGAGCGGTTGCAAAACGCACAACGCCCCTGAGGCAGCACGAGAAGGATGTCTCGGCAGGACATTTGCGCCGGCACCCGGAAGAGGGTCGCCCGCCTCGAACTCCTCTGACGGCACGCGCTGCCGGTGACGTGCGGCGCCTGCCGCTGCGCCGACGAGAGAAGGAGACACCAAGGTCTACACGTTCGGCGACATTGAGATTCGGCTCACCCCGAACGAACTCGGCGTCTACACCCGCCATCCACATCCCTAACCCGTCGCGAAGGGCCATGTACTTCTCTGTCACAGTGCGCGTGACAGGGCCGCACGGATACGAGGTGACGATGAAACGCTCCTTCCCCAGCGTGCTGCCAGGGGACTCGGCGCGGGAAGCGGGACTTCTCATTGACAACCACGAAGCTCCGGTACCAGCCGATCCAGTAGCAGAGATCGTCACGTTCGAGCAGACCAACAACGGATAAATAGCCCTCTACCAGGGGCCAGGTAGCCTTGGTGCTCCTCTGCACAGACAAGGCTGCGGCCCCCATGGGGACGGAGCGAGGTCCACGACAACACCTGCAACCTGGCTCCGTCATCGTCACCGTTTCGACGGTGAGCACATCACCGTGCAAGCGCATCCACTCCAGCAGGCGACAGTAGCCGTCCGGGGTGGTGGGGAACGGAGCGGTGGCCAGGTGCCGGCCGATGGTGTCAATCACCGCTGCCTGGTGGAAGTCGGTGTGGGTGTCCACGCCGCCGACCACCGCGATCTGATCTGCCATCCTGGGTACTGCTGTCCTTCCGTGCGATGCGCGAGGGATCGCACGGGCCGGTCGGGCGTCAGCAAGACTGTGATGGGACCTGTGGCCGGGCTCCTGACTTGTTGAATCGACCCCAGATGCTCGGTCTGCAGCCGTAGCGTCCAGGGTGCCGGTCGGCACGGGCCCGCAGTGCTCCTTGCCGCCCTCGGGCTGGCTCACTGATAGCGTGCCGCCGCCGACCGGCACCCGCGCGGTGTGGCTCGACAGAGGCATGAAGGTGACGCAGTGACTTCAAGTCAGGGTGCCCACCGCACTCCCCTTCCTGTCTCATCGAGTGCGAGGGCAGCAGCCTGTGATCCTGATCGGTGTCGATCCCCACAAGTCGTCCCACACCGCCGTCGCCGTCGATGCCGCCGGTCACCAGGTGGCCCAGCGCCGGTTCGTCGTCAACGCCGGAACCTTCCGCCAGTTGATGCGCTGGTGTGAGCAGTGGCCCGACCGTCGTTTCGCTGTCGAGGGCGCCGGCGGCCTGGGCCGCTCGCTCGCTCAGCAGCTGGCCGCCGCGGGCGAGAACGTGGTCGATGTGCCCTCCACCCTGTCGGCCCGGGCCCGGCTGCTGGCCACCGGCGGAGACCGCAAGACCGATGCCAAGGATGCCCTCCACGTCGCCCAGGTCGCCCTCTTCCGCCATGACCTGCGCCCCGTCGTCCAGGAAGACCAGACCACGATGCTTCGGCTGCTGACCGAGAGGCGGGACGACCTGGTCCACGAGCGCACCCGCGTCCTCAACCGACTCCACGCCGTCCTGCGTGATCTCCTGCCCGGCGGAGCACCCACCGGCCTGTCGGCCCTCAAGGCCGCCGCCTTGATGAAGGGCATCAGGCCGGTCACGGCCACCGACAACTGTCGCCGTGACATAGCCCGTGACCTGCTGGCCGACCTGCGCAGACTGGACCGGCAGGTCAAGGACAACGAGGCCGAAATGCGCGAGGCCATCGCTGCGACTCGCACCACGCTGACCACCCTGCCGGGCCTGGGCACCGTGCTGGCCGCGAAGGTCCTCGGCCACATCGGGGACATTAGCCGGTTCCCCACCGAGCACCACTTCGCCAGCTACACCGGCAGCGCACCTCTGGACGCCTCCAGCGGCAACAATGTCCGCCACCGGCTCAATACCGGCGGCAACCGCGCGCTGAATTCGGTCCTGCACACCATCGCCGTCTGCCAGATCCGCGACGGCGGGCGCGGGCAGGACTACTACCTCCGCAAGATCGCTGAGGGGAAGACGCCTTCGGAGGCTCGCAGGGCTCTCAAGCGACGCCTGTCCAACGTGGTCTACCGGATCATGAAACGAGACCGACGGAACCACCTCACTCAAGCCGCTTGACACACAGAGGCGCTATGAGGCGGGCCGAGGCCGGCGTCCCGCATGGGACGCCGGCCTCGGTTCTTGGTGAGCCGCTAACGAGCCGCGAACCAGGTGACAAGTAACCCACCAGTAGCTTTCGGATCGAAGGTTGACACCCTTCGGGGGTATCGCCGAGATACGGGTCAAAGGGGCAATGAGTTGATCTTGAAGCCTTGAAGGCCGACCTCACTCGGTGCTGTCGGAGTCCTCGGCGAGGATGCGGTAGAGGGTGGCGACCGAGGGCCGCTTCCCCTCATTTATGAGAGCCGGAGTCCGGCGGTGAGGGCGCGCATGCAGGTGATGGCGCGTTCGGCGAGCGACTCCGTGGGGCTGGTGCGGTCGTCGCTGAGTGCCCAGGTTTCGACGGCGATGCGGATTGCGGCTGTGGCCGCGCCGGCCGTCAGGGCGATGTGCAGATCGTCGGTGCCGGCGCGGTCGGCCAGCAGAGGGACAAGGCGTCTCTCGGACTCCTGGTTGACGCCCGCCCATACGGCGCCTAGGGCAGGGTCGCCTTCGGCGGCGCGCAGGAGGCCGCGTGTCCACGCGAAGGACTCGCTGTTCTCGCAGTCGGCCATCGCCGCCGCGGTCGCCTGTTCCAGCGCATCCGTCAGGGGCACCTCGCGCGGCAGGTCGCTCAGGTGCTGTCGCCAGCGCTGCGCGCCGAACGACAGCAGCGGGGCGACAGCCTCCTGTTTGGTGCGGAAGTAGCGGAAGAAGGTGCGCACACTCATCCCGGCCCGCTCGGCGATGGCCTCGGCGGTGGTGTCGTCGGAGCCGCGTTCGGCGAACAGGGCGGCCGCGATGCGGGCGAGTTCGAGTTCGGTGGCCGCCTTGCGGCGCTCGGTGAGGTTCACCACTCCATCTTAGGCGTAAAATGCCAAGGTGTCTCGTTAGGACTAGGTGTCATGACGTGACATCCAGAAGGAATGGGAGAACGATGATGGAGCGCTTCGAGGGCCGGAAGGTGTTGGTCACCGGTGCTGGATCGGGCATCGGGCAGGCCGTGGTGCACCGGATACTCGCCGAGGGGGGCCGGGTCGTCGGTTTGGGCCGCGGCGAGGAAGGGCTGGAGGCCACCGCCGCCCAGGCCGCCGAGTACGGCACGGCGGACCGGCTGATCACGGCCGTGGTGGATGTCGCCGACGAGGACGCTGTCCGCGCCGGGGTATCGGCAGCCGTGGCCGAACTCGGCGGGCTGGACGTCCTGGTCAACGCTGCGGGCATCCTGCGCTCGTCGCACACGCACGAGACCAGCCTTGACGAGTGGAACGAGATCCTGCAGGTCAACCTGACCGGGACCTTCCTGGTGACCCGCGAAGCCCTGCCCGAGCTGCTGGCCACCGGACGGGGCGTGGTGGTCAATTTCAGCTCGACCTCGGCGAGCTTTACGCACCCCTACATGGCCGCCTACGCCGCAGCCAAGGGCGGTATCCAGTCCTTCACCCACGCCATCGCCGGCGAGTACGCCGGGCGCGGCCTGCGGGCCGTGGCGGTGGCGCCCGGCTCGATCAGGAGCGGCATGACCACCGGCCGCGGCCCGGGACTGCCGGAGGACGCCGACATGAGCTTGTACGCCAAGCACACCCCGGCCCTCGGTGCGGGTATGGCGGGGCCCGAGACCGTCGCCGGTGTGGTGGCGATGCTCGCCTCCGACGACGGTGCCTTCGTCACCGGCACCGAGCTGCGCATCGACGGCGGCACCCACATGTGACCGCACCGCCTGGCGGCCCTTGAACAGCCTGGTCTGCCACCCGGCCTGGCCGTCAGGGCGCGGAGAACGCCCCCGACCCACCAGTCGCAATCAGCGGCGAGCAACAAGAACAAGGAACAGGAACATGGCAAACACGCACAAGACGATCGTCGTCGTCGGCGCAGGTCCCGGAGTGGGCCTGGAAGTCGCCCGTCGTTTCGGCCGCGCTGGCTACCGCGTCGGCCTCGTCCGCCGCAGCCAGGCAGGCCTGGACGAGATGATCGCCGACCTCACGGCGGAGGGAATCCAGGCGTACGGGGCGGCCGCCGACGCAGGGACCCCCGATCAGCTCGCCGAAGCAGTTACGGCCCTGGCCGAGAAGACCGGCGGGATCGACGTGCTGCACTATGCGGTCCCCGGCCCGCTGGGCAGCGGCTACGTCGCGGCCGCCGACATCCCCACCGACTTGCTGATGGACTTCCTCAACGCCCGCGTCGTCAGTGCTTTGAAGGCGACCCAGGCCGCACTGCCCTACCTGCGTGCTTCCCGGGGAACGGTCTTGTTCACCAGCGGGCAGTCCGACCGCAAGGCATTTCCCGGCACTGCGGCGATCGGCGCCCCGCAGGCCGCCTTGCGGCTGCTCGCCCAGCACCTGCACGACGAACTCGCGGACTCCGGCATCCACGTCGGCTACCTGCCGCTGGACCACCCGCCCCTCTACAGCGACCCGGACCAGGAGCGCGCCCGCACAGACCTGCCCGCCGGATTCGTCATGGACGAGCGGATCAACGCTGCCGACGTGGCCGAGGCACACTTCCGGCTCAGTCAGCAGCGCGACCGCTTCGAGTGGCGTCTGGGCGCCGAGCAGATCGGCCTGGCCGCCACGGCACAGCGATAAACAGGGCTTCAAGTTCAACTCATTGCCCCTTTGACCCGTATCTCGGCGATACCCCCACAACGCCGTCGCGGTACTCCGGTTTCCCCACATCAGCCTGACCATGTGGTACCGGATTACGGAACTGGCGTACGGGCGCGGCGCGCTGCCCGCGACGAAGTACCGCCTGGCCCGGTTCCTCTCGCAGCAGGAGCTGGACCCCGCGACCGGCCGTGTGGTCGGCCAGCGGGGCACCGGACGTACGGACGGAGGCATGACGCTGGCCGCCCGCTACGCCTGGCAGTTCGGCGTAGGGGAGGACCGGTTCTGGGACGACCTGAAGGGCCTGTATCGCTGCGGGTTCGCCGCCCGAGTCGTGGCCCCGGCCCCCGGCCGGCGGGCCGTCTACGCCCTCGTGCTGCGGACCGACGCCATCCCCCAGGGCCTCCCGGATGACCTGGCTCAGCAGCTGAAGGTCTGGGACCTCCCGGGGTTTGAGGACCCCTACGAGGACGTCCGGTACGGCCGCCTCACCGACGCCGCCGACGCCGCGGTGCTGTCCGGCGAGCCCGCTGTCGTGGCCGTGGACGAGGAGGGCGCCGCCGAGCTGGACGCCGCTCCGCGTTGGGAGCACCCAGCCGACTCCTCGGCGGCCGTAGCCGCCGAGGCCATCCGCCGCTCCGCCAAGGCTCTGGGCAAGGACGCCGGGCCGCAGGATCTGCGGTGCTGGGCTGTGGCCGACCGCGACCGTGCCGAGGCCCTGACTCAGCGGCTGATCACCAATGGCAAAACGTCCCCTCTTAACGCGAGGGGGGTTTCACCACTATCTGGTCTTCTCTCTGCCGGTAGTAGGAGGCTGAGCTGGTCAAACGAGATGGGACAAGCAAAAACGACGCCTTCGGCGGCGCCTGGAAAGAAGCCTGCGTTCCTGTCCGGTGACGACCCCAGCGTCGTGGCGGACAGGGTTCTGCGGCGTGCGTGGCACGCCTGGCGGGCCCAACTGGGGCACGGGAAGGTTCTTTTGCCCTCCGGGCACTGGGACGAGCTTGGACGCTGGCACAACGGTTCCGCATGGTCTGACCTGCAGTGCACGGTTCGGATCGCACTGCGCCGATCCACCGAAAGCGAGCTGGTCGAGCTGCTGTCCAGCAGCGTGGCCGGGGTGGACGACGTGGGCCGCCTGGCCGCGTGGAGGCTGTGGCGCCTCATCAACGCCCGGAGGAACGCCCACGGCTACGGCGGCCGCTGGCGGACCGTCGCCCAGGCCGACCACGTCACGAGGTGGGACCGCGTCCCGACCGCTGTTGCCGAGCGGGCCCGCATCATGGCCACCCAGGCGGCGCCGGCGGATCTGCGTGACCGCCAGGCCGAGTTGCGCGAGCAGGAGCGGCGCCGCGAGGCCGCGCGGATTGCGGCGGAGGCCGAGCTGGCACGGGAAGCCGAGCGGGCCGAACTGTCCGGCCGCTGGGGGTTGGACCGGTACGCACCGCGCCCGCAGCAGGAGCAGCCGCGCCGCTGGGCG
Organism: Streptomyces sp. NPDC093064; assembly: GCF_044754605.1. NCBI lineage: Bacteria > Bacillati > Actinomycetota > Actinomycetes > Kitasatosporales > Streptomycetaceae > Streptomyces > Streptomyces sp. NPDC093064. The sequence goes on along the minus strand of NZ_JBIVPK010000063.1, from coordinate 4,911 downwards.
TCGCGCGAGCCGGAGGCCGTGCACGAGGCGCAGATGGAGGACCGGCGCCGTCTCGATATGCCCCTGACGCGGTCGGAGGCCGAGGAGACGCACCGGGCGGCCCTGGCCCGGGCCCGCGCCGAAAAGCCCGCCCGGCGCCGGTAGTTGGCCCTTTACGCTGGCTGCACAACCGCAGCGAGACCGAGCTCCCGCCCGCAGAGTCGGACCTGTAACGCTCACAGCCCCCTCTGTGTCGTGCCGCGCCTGCGGGAGCGGGAGAGTGGACTCCTCCCGCAGGCGCCGGTTTTCGTTCCAATGTTCCTCGTCCGCCGACTCGAGCCGGTGCATGCGATGAACGAAGCCACGAATCCCGAGGGGCACAAGCGCCGCCTACGATGACCGCGTGACAGCCCGCCGCACCCTTGGCACCGGTCCCGAAGCCGCGCACAGCATCCGCGCCGCCCAGGCCGACCTACTCGATGCCCTCCCCGGAGTCCGTCTGCCCGATGTTGCCGAGCTGCGCGCCCGGGGCGTGCTAGGAGCCCCCTCGGCGACGTTCCCCCAACCTCGGCGGACCCTCGGAGCTGGCGGCCGCGCCGACGAGGAGCCGTCCGCCTCGGCGACCTGACAGGCGCCGGATCAGCGCGGGGCAGGCAGTCCCGCCCGGGGAGCAGTCGTCAATAGAGAGTCACGGCCCGCCGCCAGCTCCGGCACGTACTTGTAGATCGTCGTCCGCGAGACGCCCAGGAGCTTGGCAGTCGACGTGACCGTGTTCTCCGGATCGGTTAGGAGGCCGCGAGTGTGCCGTACCTGTTCGTCCGTCATGGCGGGCGGCCGGCCGATCCGTTCACCGCAGGCCCGCGCCGCAGCCAGGCCCTCGTGGGTGCCCTGCACGATCAGTTCGCGGATGAACTCCGCGAGCGCCGCGAAGACGTGGAACACCAGACGACCACCGGGCGTGGTGGGGGATCGTCGAGACAAGCGCAACCTGGGCCTGCCCGGCTGACGCCCCGGGCTCCGGGTCGGCGGCGGGCTCTCCTGCCCGGCCCGGGTAACAGTCCGCTGCGGCTGTTGCCCCCCTGACCTGCGGAGATTATAAGAATGGGCCCTTATCTGAGGGCCCATTTCGGTGCGCGTTTGAAGACCCACTATACGAGCGCACCCCCGTCTGCAAGTGTAAAAGGCGTCATTTCCTTTGCGAATGACTCAGAGCTGTCCTTCCGGGCAGGGCATCGCCCCTCCATGCTTCTGCCATGCCTACGTCAGGGAACACGTGGGCTAATTGGGGAGGGTGAGACATGCGAGCAGTACACCGCGCGAAGCTGGCGGTAGCGGTACTTCTGCGTAGGAACGCACTTCGGGCAACGGTGGTCGCCGGTGCCACGCTAGCGCTCGGCGGAGTGACGCTGGTCGGACCCGCGCAGGCGGCGACAGGCGGTTTCTTCCTTGAGAACGGAGTGAACATCCGTACTTGCGCCTCCACCTCCTGCACGGCAGTGGGCCAGGGGCAGAGACTGCAGAGCTTCAACGTGGATTGCTGGACGGACGGCACATCCGTGTCCGGCAGCACGGTGTGGGTGCGCGGAAGGAACGCCGCCACCGGTGTCTACGGCTACGCGGCCGCCGTGTACGTCAATTCCTCGGGCAACGGCTCGCCCGGCTCCGGGGACAAGTGGCGCAACTACGCTCCACACTGCTGATTCAAGGCAGGATGGCCCGCTGGAACCGTCGAGGTTCGGGCGGGCCTTCTTGGTGTCTTGCGACGGTGGGACACTGCGACAGTGTCGGGATTCGCGAGGGATACGAAGTACTACGGCGACCGTCTCGTGTACGAGCCGTTGGAGTCCAAATGGAGCCGCTACCACGCTACTCACTGCGGGTGCGAGCAGGACTGGCTGACTGCGCACGCCGTCCCGGCCGGGTTCACCGTCCTTCCCCGGGGCAAGACTGGCTACTACGGTCTGGTGGGCCCCGGCCTGACAGAGGGCGTGGACGAGTCAGCGCTGACGACCAACGCGTTGTGGGAGGCGGTCACTGGCAAGCCTGGCACCCAGACCTCGTACGAGAGGGTGTACGTCACCTGCCGGAGCCCGGAAGCCGAGGCGGAGCGCAAGGCGGCCAACGACGAGCACTACGGACGGATCCGTGAGGAGAGCGCAAAGCGGAAGGCTGCGGCGAAGCAGGAGCCGGCCACACCCGCGCAGCTGAAGTACCTCTCCAGCCTCGCGGAGAAGGTGGGCAAGGAGCGATTCGACGCCGAGTTCGTCAAGGCCGTCAAGGGCACCGACATCAAGCCGCGTGCTCCCAGGGAGCGGACTACCACGGCCGCGAAGCGGCTGACCAAAGCGGCGGCCCGCAAACTGATCAGCGCCCTGGTCGACAGCTGACTTTCCGTACCGGGTGTCCACAGTGTCGCCCTGCTGCGCACCCGGGCTTCCCTGCAGGACCAGGGCTCGCGTTGTTGAACGCCGTTCCCGGACACCGTGCTCGGTGCAGGGCGCCCAGGGCCGTGTACGTTGTACCGCCCGTACGATGATCGGCGTGACCGTCCGCCGCGCCCTTGGCACCGGCCCCGAGGCTTCCGCGCACAGCATCCGCGCCGCCCAGGCCGACCTTCTCGACGAACTCCCCGGGGCCCGCTTCCCCGATCTAGACGAGCTACGGACTCGTGGAGTGCTCGGGGCCCACCCGGCGACTTCCGCGAGCCCGCGGCGGATCCTTGGAGCCGGCGGCCGCGCCGATCAGGATCCGCCCCGCCCCTCCTCCTGACCTGCCCTCAACCATCTGCCGCTGACGGCTCGATGTGGAGACTCTCTGACTCCCGGTAACTTGCCTTAACAAGAGTCAGAAGTGCCCCAGGGAGCCGCCCATGGAGACCACACCCATCGCCGTGGAGAACGCCGTCTCCGCCGTCGTCCCGGCGAGCCGGATCGGCGCGCTGTCGGACGAGGCCCGCGCCGCGGTCGAGGAGGGCATCCCCGCCGAGACCCGCCGCGGCTACGCCGGCGACTGGGCGCGCTTCACCACCTGGTGCGCAGACACCGGCCGCCAGGCCCTGCCCGCGACCGGCGACACCCTCACCGAGTACATGACCCACCTCAAGGGCGAGGACAAGAGCCCCGGAACCATGGGCCGGGCGCTGGCCTCCATCGCCGTCGCGCACAGCGCCGCCGATCTGCCCAAGCCCTCCACCGTCGGCGCCCGCCGCGTGCTCAAAGGCCACGAGGCCGAGCGCAAGAAGAGCAAGGACCCACGCCGCCGGCCCCGCCGGGCGGCCGCCGCCACCCCGCCCGTGCTCCGGAAGATGGTCGCCGCCACCAACACCACCACCGCGATCGGCCGCCGGGACGTCGCCGTCCTGCTGCTGGGCTTCGCCCTGGCCGCCCGCCGCTCCGAACTGCGGCTGCTGGACTGGACCGACCTCGAGGAGGTCGAGGAGGGCCTGGCCGTCGAGATCTGGCGACCGAAGGTCAACCACGAAGGCCCGCTCGGCATGCCCTACGGCTCCAACCCAGCCACCTGCCCGGTCCGCGCCATCCGCGCCTGGCGCCAGTGCCTGATCGAGCACGGCCGCCCACCGGTCGGCCCGCTGTTCCTGCGCATCGACCGGCACGGCCGCATCGCCCACCCGATGCACCGCAACGGCCTGCCGATCGGCGACCCCATCGGCCGGATCACCGGCGAAGGCATCGGAGACGCGGTGACCCGGGCCGCCGCCCGCGCCGGCCTGACCGTCCCCACCGAGCTGCTGCCCGACCTCCCACCCCGCTGGAGCGGACACAGCCTGCGCCGCGGCTTCGCCACCGCCGCCAAACAGGCCGGCGCCGACCTCATCGAGACCGGACGCCACGGCGGCTGGGTCGACGGCTCCAAGTCCCTGGCCGGGTACTTCGAGCAGGCCGGGATGTGGGACGAGACGAACCCGCTGTACGGCATCGGGCTGTAGAGGTGGACCACGTGTCGATCCTGTGGGCGTTCATGCGCTTGGACGCCGAGACGTCCGGAGGCCCGGCCGCATGGCCGGGCCAGTGCCATCACATCCAGGTGATGGCCAACTTGAGGGCCAGGGTGATCACCGCGCCGCCCGTGGCGTAGGCGGCTCCCAACAGAGCCCGCCAGGCCAGCACCTTCGCCCGACGGCGCACTCTGGAGCCGGACCGTGGCCGATCGAGAGGGTTCTGTGGTGCAGAGGTTGGCCCCGTAGGATGAGTCATAACGGTCTCCGTGTGTATAGGCGCATGGTGACTTCACGAGAGCCCGCCCGGCCTTGAAGGTTGTCCGCCCGAAGGTCCGGTGTGGGCTCTGCGTGCTCCAAAATACCTTGCTTTCTAAGGCTTGTTGGCCACTTCGGGATGGCAATGTCCTACAGAAACGGGACTCTTTCTTCAGATCGAAGGCTCTCCCCGCGTGTAGGGCGCCCTTTTGCACGTTGACGGCCCGCGTTGCCTCGGAACCTCGCTGCCAGCGTCTCCGGCCTGGAATGTTCAAGTGGGCGGCATCACACCAGACTTGGCTAGCTCGACCCGCAGCGGGGCTCCGACGGCCGACCGGAGCCTGGCCGACTTGGGCCTCGGTGTCCGGCAACTGATCGGTAGATGGACGCCGCCATAGCGCGGCCACGGTGGGTGGTTTACGCGGTCCGGGCGTCGCCGTCTGGCGAAGCTGTTCGTGGAGAAGGCCCAGTCCGGCACCATCGCCCCAGGGACGAGCGGCCCGAGCTGGCCACCGCCCTGCTGGCTTTGTCCACGAGTCGTGGGTTCTGGCACAGATCTTGGGTGCGCCGTGAGGCGCTGTTGGTTCGAGTGGAGGTGGAAGGCCTGCACCAACTCGCTGTCGTAGCAGTGGGGTTGAAGCTGAGGGCAGCCTGATCCGGGTGATGCCGGGGAGGGCGAGAGCGGCCCTGACAACGCCGGGACGTGTCCAGTACTGCCA
>NZ_JBIVPK010000062.1:0-37212 GCF_044754605.1 Streptomyces sp. NPDC093064 | reverse complement strand
CCCAATGATCACGAAGCCCGTGCCTGCTCTGCTATGCACCCCAACCGGTCACGGCCCGACCCAGCCGCACGACTCCGGAACTTGACCAAGCCCTGGTCTTGGACGAGCTGGGCGGTGTCTCACGACGGACGTTCTACCGCTGGCGTGAGTTGGGACAGGGGCCAGATGCATTCAAGCTTCCCAACGGTGAGCTTCGGGTCTGGCGCAGCGATTTCACCTCGTGGCTCCGGCAGTTGGAGGCGGCTGCATGAAGTCTCTCGACGTCAAGGTCTGGGGCGTACGCAAGAGGGACACCAAAACGCCCTCGTACGGCGTCCGCTGGTCCGTCGCGAGCAACGTCTTCTCGGACTCGTTCCGCACCAAGGCGCTCGCTGATCACTACCGAGCGAAGCTCATGTATGCCATGCGGGACGGCGAAGAGTTCGACACGGAAACTGGTCTTCCGGCCTCGATGGAACAGAAGAAGTCGCCCTTGTCTTGGTACGACTTCGCCCTCAAGTACCTCGCGATGAAGTGGCCCCATGCTGCGCCCAACACGCGAGACGGCATCAACGAATCTCTTACCAGCGTGACCATGGAACTGCTCGTGGAGCGCGCAGGACGGCCGTCGGATGAGGAGATCCGCAAGGCACTCCGTAACTGGGCCTTCGTGCTGCCAGGGCCGAACGATCGGGAGGTCCCGGATAACGTCCAGAACGTTCTGCACTGGGTGGCAAAGGCTTCCCGACCGCTCGCGGATCTCGCTGAACCGGCAACGGCCCGTTCGGTGCTCGACGGGTTGAAGCTGAAGCTCGACGGCACCGCGGCAGCCGCTGAGACCGTGCGGCGGAAGCGGCGGACCCTCGTCAACGCTGCGAACTATGCGGTCGACCTGGGGGAGCTGCGTGAGAACCCGATCACGGCGGTTCGCTGGCAGAAGCCCAAGGTCTCGAACCAAGTCGATCCGCGCGTTGTCGCCAACCCGGAGCAGGCCCGCAATCTCTTGGCAGCAGTGTCCTACGTGGGCGGCTACCGGCGTGCTCGCGGCCGGCGTCTCGTCGGACTGTTCGCGGCGATGTACTTCGGTGGCCTCCGTCCTGCAGAGGCCGTCGGCCTGGTGGAGACTGATCTCGTGCTCCCCGAGCAGGGCTGGGGCTCGGCGCTGCTCCACCGGACTCGTCCCTCGGTCGGCAAGCAGTGGACCGACTCGGGGGAGACCCACGACGACCGCGGACTCAAGAATCGGCCGACCGAGGACGTTCGGTGCGTGCCCATTCCGCCCCAGCTCGTCGCCGTGCTGCGCGAGCACCTGGCTACGTTCGGCACGGCGGAAGACGGGCGGCTCTTCTTCAGTGAGAAGGGCTCGGTTGTTCCGTCCTCGACCTACTACCGAGTGTGGCAGGAGGCCCGGCTCCTGGCGCTCCCGCCGGCCGTCGCGGCATCGCCGCTCGCGAGTAGGCCGTACGACCTTCGGCACTCGGCGCTGTCGACGTGGCTCAACGCCGGAGTCGATCCCACCGAGGTTGCCGAACGAGCCGGTAACAGCGTTGAGGTCCTGCTGACCCGCTACGCGAAGTGCCTCGACGGACGGCAGGACGTCGCCAACCGACGTATCGAGGACCTGCTGCGCGAGTACGAGTAGACACCCCTGCCCGCCTCCGAGGCCCCTGGCATTGCGTCCGGGGCCTCGTCGTTGCTCTATGAATCAGCTCATCGGATAGCCGATCTCCGCGATGTCCTCCGCGAGGTCGGCCAGAGTGATCTCCGAGTTCAGTGCGCTGACCACTTCTTCGGTCAGGGGACGGCGAGAAAACGCGTGGCGAACGGCCTCCAAGTCGACCGGGACCTCGTAGTTGTCCTCGGCCCACCGCTGAAACGCTTCCGGCGAGCGGTCCACCAGCAGTTGGAAGAGGTACCCGGATCCGTCCGGGTCTTCCGTTGCTTCCCCGGGGAAGTCGATCGTCCCTGTTCTCCAGCTGTCGTCTCCCGCCTCTCGCCAGATACACGCAGTGACGCGAGGCATTCCGTCATACGAGAACGCCGGGTCCTCAACGCACGGTCGGAAGACGTCAGGAACCTCGTCGAGTACTCCGGGCCACAGCCTGTCCTCTGCGTAGGGGCTCATAGGTGATTCGTGATCGAATCCACGGACGCAGGCGCCGGCGGCTGAGAAAACGATCGCGTAGTCGTCGCCTGATCCGCTCCGCATCGAGGCCATCGACTCCTTCTCGGACCAGCGGTCGTTGAAGGAGTGATCTCTGCCCGACCACTCGGGGCTCAGGACCGCCTCCAGGATGGCAAGGGAACGGCAGTGCTCACGGAGGACGGCTATCTCGGGCAGCTGCCGAGCAACATCATGAACGGTCACCCGCTCATCCAAGCGCACACCTCTGACACGTCAGGCCTGCCTGTCGGGTGGCTTCGTCGTCAGAGACGGGAACCGTGGGGAGCGTGGCTCACCTGCGCCGATGCTTCAAGATCCCGTCCACGCCTCGTCCACAGCCCCCGGCATACGGTCGCTTCGGGCGGCATACGCCTGCACAAACGCGAAGACCCCGGCCTCAGCGTTTCCGCTGGTGACGGGGTCTTTGGGCACCTCATACAGGGTGCCCCCGGCAGGATTCGAACCTGCGCACACGGCTCCGGAGGCCGTTGCTCTATCCCCTGAGCTACGGGGGCGGGTCGGGCGCGTTGTCTGCGCGGCGACGGGTAGAACACTACCAGTTCCGGGAGGGTGGTCATGAACGTTTTCCGGTGGGGCCCTGGGGTGGGTCCTCCGGACGGGGTGGAAGTGGGGAAAAGCCGGACGCGGTGGCCGGTCCGGACCTACTCTCGAGTGGTGCCAGCCGCTTCGGGGCGGGTGCTTGTTGTGGACGACAACAAGGTCATCCGGCAGCTGATCAGGGTCAATCTTGAGCTTGAGGGGCTCGAGGTCGTGACCGCGGCCGATGGTGCCGAGTGTCTGGATGTCGTGCATCGGGTGCAGCCCGATGTCGTCACGCTCGATGTCGTCATGCCGCGACTGGACGGGCTGCGGACCGCGGCCCGGCTGCGGGCCGATCCGCTCACCCGTGATCTTCCGCTGGCCATCGTCAGCGCCTGTTCGCAGTACGAGGTCGAGGCCGGGCTCGACGTCGGTGTCGACGCCTTCCTCGCCAAGCCCTTCGAGCCGGCGGAGCTCGTGCGGCTCGTGCGGCGGTTGATCGACGGTGGGGCCCGTGGGGCCGGGGAGGCCGAGCCCGCCGGGCGCAGCAGCGGCTGATCGGTTCGTGGGTATCAGCAAGTGGGCGGGGGCATTCGCCATTGCCCCAACTGGTCGACGTCTTCGCGCAGGCCAGCGGGCCGGGACTCAGGCGCTCCGCGGCCCCGTGGATTTCTCCGGTTTCCGTCCACATGGCGATACCGCGCCCAAATGAGTTCGCATACCCACCCCCCTCCTCCCCTACGCTTGTCCCGTGACCCCCGTGGAGCTCTCCCGTACCGTGCTGAGCGCGGTACGTCGCGCTGTCGGCGCGGGGGAGCTGAGCGTCGGCGTGCCCGAACGGGTCGTGGTCACGCCGCCTCGGCCCGGCGGTTGTGGTGACTACGCCACCAACATCGCCCTCCAGCTCGCCCGGCCCGCCGGGCAGCCCGCCCCGCTCGTCGCCCAGGTGCTCCGGGGCCATCTGCTCGGCCTCGACGGCATCGACGACGTCACCGTCACCGGGCCCGGGTTCCTCAACATCAGCCTTCGCGATGCCGACGCCGGGGCCGCCCTCGTCCGGCTGGTGGAGGACATTCGGCGGTCCGGCGAGCGGTATGGGTACGCCCCGCAGCCGACCGGGACCGTCGTCGAGCTGCGCTGTCCCCGCGAGGTCCGCGCCGTCGTCGTCGCGGATGCCGTGGCGCGGCTTCTCCGGTCCCAGGGGAGTGAGGGAAGGGTCAGCTGCGCGAGTGCTCTCCCCGCCGACTGGCAGCGGATCCTTGGCGTCCACGTCGATGCTGCCGGCGACGCGCTCCCCGGTGTCGACATCCGGCCCGTCCCCGCCCCCGCCGACCCCCTCCCTCTCGCCCGCGACGCTGCCCGCTGGGCCCTGTTGCTCCCCGCCGGTCACGACCGGCCCCGTATCGGCGGCGAGCATCTCGTCCAGCGTGAGAGCAACCCGCTCTTCCGCGTCCGGTACGCCCACGCCCGCACCCGGGCCCTCGGCCGCAACGCGGCCGACCTGGGTTTCGGCGCCGAGGCGGGGCCCGTCGACGCGGCCCCGTCCGAGCTGGTCGCTCTGCTCGCCGACCATCCCCGCGTGCTCGCCCGCGCCGCGGACCACCGCGCTCCCGACGTTCTCGCCCGGCACCTCGTCAGCGTTGCCGATGCCGTGCTGCCCTTCCTCGCGACCGTGCTGCCGCGCGGGGAGGAGAAACCCTCGGCCGCCCACCGCGCCCGGCTCGCCCTTGCCGAAGCCGCCGGGACGGTGCTGGCCGGTGGCCTGTCCCTGCTCGGCATCGACGCACCCGAACACCTCTGAGAGAGTCCACAGAGAGCCGCACTGACATGAGCCGTTCCGCACATCCCGCCGGGCCCCGTCACGCCGATGTCCTGCCCGAGGGGCACTACTCCGCTCCGCCCGCCGACCTCAACGCCCTCGACCCCAAGGTCTGGGCGCAGACCGTCCACCGGCGCGAGGACGGTGTCGTGACCGTCGGCGGTATCGCCGTCACCGACCTCGCCGAACAGGTCGGCACCCCCGCCTACGTCCTCGACGAGGCCGACTTCCGGGCCCGGGCGCGGGCCTGGCGCAACGCCTTCGGGCACGACGCCGACGTCTTCTACGCCGGGAAGGCCTTCCTGTCCCGCGCCGTCGTGAGGTGGCTCGACGAGGAGGGGCTGAACCTCGACGTCTGCTCCGGCACCGAACTCGCCACCGCGCTCTCCGCCGGAATGCCGGCCGAGCGGATCGCCTTTCACGGCAACAACAAGTCCCCGTACGAGATCCAGCGGGCCGTCGAGGCCGGGGTCGGGCGGATCGTGCTCGACTCCTTCCAGGAGATCGTGCGGGTCGCCCATATCGCGCAGTCGCTCGGGAAGCGGCAGCGGGTGCAGATCCGGATCACGGTCGGCGTGGAGGCGCACACGCACGAGTTCATCGCCACCGCGCACGAGGACCAGAAGTTCGGCATCCCGCTGGCCGGGGGACAGGCCGCTGAGGCCGTACGGCGGGCCCTCCAGCTCGACCGGCTCGAACTCATCGGCATCCACTCCCACATCGGGTCGCAGATCTTCGACATGTCCGGGTTCGAGGTGGCCGCGCACCGCGTGGTGCGGCTGCTCAAGGACATCCGGGACGAGCACGGGGTCGAGCTGCCGGAGATCGACCTCGGCGGCGGGCTCGGGATCGCGTACACCAGCAACGACGACCCGCGTGAACCGCACGAGATCGCCAAGGCGCTGACCGAGATCGTCACCCGTGAGTGCGAGGCCGCCCGGCTCCGCACGCCCCGTATCTCCGTCGAGCCGGGGCGCGCCATCGTCGGGCCCACCGCCTTCACGCTCTACGAGGTCGGCACCATCAAGCCGCTGGAGGGGCTGCGGACATACGTGTCCGTGGACGGCGGCATGTCCGACAACATCCGCACCGCGCTGTACGACGCCGAGTACAGCGTCGCGCTCGTCTCCCGGGTCTCCGAGGCCGAGCCGATGCTCGTCCGGGTCGTGGGCAAGCACTGCGAGAGCGGGGACATCGTGGTCAAGGACGCCTTTCTGCCGGCCGACCTGGCACCCGGTGACCTCATCGCCGTGCCGGCCACGGGTGCGTACTGCCGGTCCATGGCCAGCAACTACAACCACGCGCTGCGTCCGCCGGTCGTCGCCGTCGCGGGCGGGGAGGCCCGGGTGATCGTCCGCCGGGAGACGGAGGAGGACCTCCTGCGGCTCGACGTCGGATGATCCCAATGACTCCGCTAATGCCAACGGCAGTAATGCCAACCACGTCAATGACGCCGACGATGACCGCGGCGCGGGGCGGCCGGAAGATCTCCTGTTTTCCAGGCCGACGAAAATGAAATAAACGTCTCACGATCCGGACAAATAGCAGAAACTCCTTTCCGGTGAGTGAGACTGGTCCAACCGTAGACGGTATGAGGAAACGAGGTCGGATGATGCGTACGCGTCCGCTGAAGGTGGCGCTGCTGGGCTGTGGGGTTGTCGGCTCAGAGGTGGCGCGCATCATGACGACGCACGCCGACGACCTCGCAGCCAGGATCGGGGCCCCGGTGGAGCTCGCCGGGGTCGCCGTGCGGCGTCCCGACAAGGTGCGCGAGGGCATCCCCGCCGACCTCGTCACCACCGACGCCACCGCGCTCGTCAAACGGGGCGACATCGACGTCGTGGTCGAGGTCATCGGGGGGATCGAGCCCGCCCGGACGCTCATCACCGCCGCCTTCGAGCACGGCGCCTCCGTCGTCTCCGCGAACAAGGCCCTGCTCGCCCAGGACGGGGCAGCCCTGCACGCCGCCGCGGAGGCGAACGACAGGGACCTCTACTACGAGGCCGCCGTCGCCGGTGCCATCCCGTTGATCCGGCCGCTGCGCGAGTCCCTCGCCGGGGACAAGGTCAACCGGGTGCTCGGCATCGTCAACGGCACCACCAACTTCATCCTCGACAAGATGGACTCCACGGGGGCCGGCTACCAGGAGGCCCTCGACGAGGCCACCGCGCTCGGGTACGCGGAGGCCGACCCGACCGCCGACGTCGAGGGGTTCGACGCCGCCGCCAAGGCCGCCATCCTCGCCGGGATCGCGTTCCACACACGCGTACGGCTCGACGACGTCTACCGCGAGGGCATGACCGAGATCACCGCCGCGGACTTCGTCTCCGCCAAGGAGATGGGCTGCACCATCAAGCTGCTGGCCATCTGCGAACGGGCCGAGGACGGCGGGTCCGTCACCGCCCGCGTGCATCCCGCGATGATTCCGCTCACCCACCCGCTGGCCTCCGTGCGCGGCGCCTACAACGCCGTGTTCGTCGAGTCCGACGCGGCCGGTCAGCTCATGTTCTACGGGCCCGGCGCCGGCGGCTCGCCCACCGCCTCCGCCGTGCTCGGCGACCTCGTCGCCGTGTGCCGCAACCGGCTCAGCGGGGCCACCGGGCCCGGCGAGTCGGCGTACGCGGCGCTGCCCGTGTCGTCCATGGGCGAGGTCGCCACGCGCTACCACATCAGCCTGGACGTCGCCGACAAACCGGGTGTGCTCGCCCAGGTCGCCACCGTGTTCGCCGAGCACGGGGTTTCCATCGACACTGTTCGCCAGCAGGGCAAGGACGGCGAGGCCTCCCTCGTCGTCGTCACCCACCGTGCTTCCGACGCCGCCCTCGGCGGGACCGTGGAGGCGCTGCGCAAGCTCGACACCGTGCGGGGTGTCGCCAGCATCATGCGGGTTGAAGGAGAGTAACCAGCAATGACCCACCAGTGGCGCGGAATCATCGAGGAGTACCGGGACAGGCTGCCGGTGTCCGACAGCACGCCGGTCGTGACGCTCCGTGAGGGCGGTACGCCCCTCGTGCCCGCGCAGGTGCTCTCCGAGCGCACCGGCTGCGAGGTCCACCTCAAGGTGGAGGGCGCGAACCCGACCGGGTCCTTCAAGGACCGCGGTATGACGATGGCGATCAGCAAGGCCAAGGAGGAGGGCGCGAAGGCCGTCATCTGCGCCTCCACCGGCAACACGTCCGCCTCCGCGGCCGCCTACGCCGTACGGGCCGGGATGGTCTCCGCGGTGCTGGTGCCGCAGGGCAAGATCGCGCTCGGCAAGATGGGCCAGGCGCTCGTGCACGGCGCGAAGATCCTCCAGGTCGACGGCAACTTCGACGACTGCCTCACGCTCGCCCGCGCGCTCAGCGACAACTACCCCGTGGCGCTGGTCAATTCGGTCAACCCGGTGCGTATCGAGGGCCAGAAGACGGCCTCCTTCGAGATCGTCGACATGCTCGGCGACGCGCCCGACATCCACGTCCTGCCGGTCGGCAACGCGGGCAACATCACCGCCTACTGGAAGGGCTACCGCGAATACGCCGCGGACGGCGTCGCCACCAGGACGCCCCGCATGTGGGGCTTCCAGGCCTCAGGCAGCGCGCCGATCGTGCGCGGCGAGGTCGTCAAGGACCCGTCGACCATCGCCACCGCGATCCGTATCGGCAACCCCGCCTCCTGGACGTACGCCCTGGCCGCGCGCGACGAGTCCGGTGGTGCCATCGACGAGGTGACGGACCGTGAAATCCTGCGCGCCTACCGGCTGTTGGCCGCGCAGGAAGGCGTCTTCGTCGAGCCGGCGTCCGCTGCGTCCGTGGCCGGACTGCTGAAGGCGGCCGAGCAGGGCAAGGTCGACCCCGGCCAGCGCATCGTGTGCACGGTCACCGGCAACGGCCTCAAGGACCCCGACTGGGCCGTCGCCGGCGCCCCCCAGCCGGTCACGGTCCCGGTCGACGCGGCCACGGCGGCCGAACGCCTGGGCCTGGCCTGACCGCACCACCCGCACCGTCGACGACGAGCGCGACGACGAGCGCGACGACGAGCGCGACGACGAGCGCGACGACGAGTGCGACGACGAGCGCGACGACGACCGACCGCGTCCGGCTCCGCACAGCTCGGCCCCGCACGGGTCGGCCTCGCACGGACCGGCGCAGGTCGACCCGGTGACGGTGGGGCCAGTGACGGTCGAGCCGGTGATGGTCGAGCCGTCACCGGTCGGTCGTCGCCGGTTCAGCCGTCCGCCGCACGTCGTGCCCTGCCCGACCGAGGTGGCTCCGGGTGCCGGACACGTACGGCTCCGGCTGGTCGCGCACGGGGGTTTCGGGGCGGGGCGGCCGCCGTCGTCCTGTCCCCGAGCGCGGCCCGGTCGGCGGCACCCGCCCGTCGACGCCCCCGACGCCGCCGTCCGCCGACGGCGCCCGCCGGTCCCGGCGCGCAGGCCGCTCGCCCGCCGCGTTTCGCCCGGTCAGCGCAACGCGCGCACACCGCGCAAGGTACGCAACCGCGTGGCGTGCGTAGGCGTCTCTCCCAGGAGACTTCGGAGGAGGGTGGCACGGGGGGCTTGCGACACGCATCGTGCGCCTCCCGTGCGCCCTATGTCGCCACTGAACTTTCCTTCGATAGGCTGTAGGGAATCCGACCGCCGCACACGCCCACGCAGGTGGCGGTGCCGCGCCGTCCCCGCGGCCTGAGGGTCTTCCCCGTTCCTATCGAGTGTCATTCGACCATCACGCAGCTCAAGGAGAGTCAACGAGCGATGGCCGGTCCCGCGTTCCGCGCCGCCGCCGTCCGGGTGCGCGTCCCCGCCACCAGCGCCAACCTCGGCCCAGGCTTCGACGCCTTCGGCCTGTCGCTGGGGCTCTACGACGACGTCGTGGTCCGGGTGGCCGACTCCGGGCTGCACATCGACATCGCCGGCGAGGGCGGCGAGACGCTGCCGCGGGACGAGAAGCACCTGCTCGTCCGCTCGCTGCGCACCGCTTTCGACGTCCTCGGCGGACAGCCGCGCGGCCTGGAGATCGTCTGCGCCAACCGCATTCCGCACGGCCGCGGCCTCGGCTCCTCCTCCGCCGCCATCTGCGCCGGAATAGTCGCCGCCCGCGCCGTGACCATAGGCGCCGAGGCCAGGCTCGACGACACCGCGCTGCTCGAGCTGGCCACCGAGATCGAGGGCCACCCGGACAATGTGGCGGCCTGTCTGCTGGGCGGGTTCACCCTGTCCTGGATGGAGGCCGGAGCGGCCCGGGCCATCAGGATGGAGCCCTCCGATTCCATCGTTCCGGTGGTTTTCGTGCCGGGAAAGCCGGTACTCACCGAAACCGCGCGCGGCCTGCTGCCGCGCACCGTGCCGCATGTGGACGCCGCCGTCAACGCGGGCCGTGCCGCCCTGCTCGTCGAGGCCCTCACCCGGCGCCCCGAGCTGCTGTTGCCGGCCACCGAGGACCGCCTCCACCAGGAGTACCGCGCCCCCGCCATGCCGGAGAGCACGGCGCTGGTGGAGCGGCTGCGGGCGGACGGCATCCCCGCGGTCATCTCCGGCGCCGGACCCACCGTCATGGCGCTCGCGGACGCGGACACCGCGGACAAGGTGGAGCAACTGGCGGGCGCCGACTGGGCCGCCAACAGGCTGAGTCTCGATTTGCAAGGAGCCTGCGTACTGCCACTCGCGGCAGGCGGGGAGAGCTGAAATCCGGCGGTTGCCGGATTTCGAGAGGGGGAATGTTTGTTGGATCCGGTAGTGTTAACCTCAAGTCTGCACCCGACCCCACCATGGCGAGGTGCTTTGTGTCCCCGTCCGGGACAGACATTCCTCCGGGAGCCCCCCAAGCCGCACTGTGTGGTGTACGTCGTACCTGGGCAGTACCTCGTATGCGCACACTGAGCGGTCCGCCGGGCACGCTCCGGAATCGGTGCGACCACGCCACGTGACTCAGTGACACTCGGTGCCGCTGATGGTCGAGGAAGCGCCAATCACCAGAAATCTCTTCCGCCGCTTTGGGCGGACCACCGCCCCGGCACGGTTCACCAGCAAGGACCGAAGCCGGACAGCACAACCGGTCGCCGAGCCAGACAGGCCGACGTCCGCTCCAGGGAAGGACCCTTCGTGAGCGACACCACCGATCTGATGGGCGCACGTGTCGAGGAGACCGCTGCCGCGCCCGCCACGGACGCCTCCGCGCCTGCCACCGGTGCCGGCTCCCGGCGGCGCCGCGGTACCGGCCTCGAGGGCATGGTGCTGGCCGAGCTGCAGCAGGTCGCATCCGGCCTCGGTATCAGGGGCACCGCGCGCATGCGCAAGAGCCAGCTGATCGAGGTCATCAAGGAGGCGCAGGCGGCCGGGGGCGCCCCCGCCGCGAAGGCCGCGCCTGCCGCGGGGGACGCCACCGAGACCAAGCCGAAGCGTCGCAGCACCTCCCGCACCCGTACGGGCGACGAGGCCGCGCCCGCGAAGAAGGCGGCCGAGGCCCCCTCCGCCAAGCCCTCGAACGACGTGGAGCAGTCGGGCGCCCCCGCCAAGGCCGTGGCGCAGCAGCAGATCGAGATCCCCGGCCAGCCGGCCAGCGAGGACGCTCCGGCCGAGCGCCGCCGCCGTCGGGCCACCGCGGAGGCGGGCGCCCCGTCGGGCAGCGCCGAGACCGTCGCCGCCGAGGCGAAGAGCGAGCCGAAGGCCGAGACCCCGGCCCAGCAGCAGTCGCAGGGCGAAGCCGGTGACGGCGGCGAGGGCCGTCGTCGCGACCGCCGTGAGCGCGGCCGGGACCGCGACCGCGACCGCGACCGCCGCGGCAAGGGCGACGACCAGCAGGGCCAGGGCGGCCAGCAGCAGCGCCAGCAGGGCCAGCAGCAGGGCGGCGGCCGGCAGGACCGTCAGCAGCGGCCCGACGAGGACGGGGACGACTTCGAGGGCGGCCGCCGGGGCCGTCGCGGCCGCTACCGCGACCGCCGTGGCCGCCGTGGCCGCGACGACGTCTCCGAGCCGCAGATCGCCGAGGACGACGTCCTGATCCCCGTCGCGGGCATCCTGGACATCCTCGACAACTACGCCTTCATCCGCACGTCGGGCTACCTGCCGGGTCCCAACGACGTGTACGTCTCCCTCGCCCAGGTCCGCAAGAACGGCCTGCGCAAGGGCGACCACGTCACCGGTGCGGTCCGCCAGCCGAAGGACGGCGAGCGCCGCGAGAAGTTCAACGCGCTGGTCCGGCTGGACTCCGTCAACGGCATGGCGCCCGAACACGGCCGTGGGCGGCCGGAGTTCAACAAGCTGACGCCGCTGTACCCGCAGGACCGGCTCCGTCTGGAGACCGACCCGGGCGTCCTGACCACCCGCATCATCGACCTGGTCTCGCCCATCGGCAAGGGCCAGCGTGGTCTGATCGTGGCCCCGCCGAAGACCGGCAAGACCATGATCATGCAGGCGGTCGCCAACGCGATCACGCACAACAACCCCGAGTGCCACCTGATGGTCGTCCTCGTCGACGAGCGTCCGGAAGAGGTCACCGACATGCAGCGGTCGGTCAAGGGCGAGGTCATCTCCTCGACCTTCGACCGCCCGGCCGAGGACCACACCACGGTCGCCGAGCTCGCCATCGAGCGCGCCAAGCGCCTGGTGGAGCTGGGTCACGACGTGGTCGTGCTGCTGGACTCGATCACCCGTCTGGGCCGTGCGTACAACCTGGCGGCCCCGGCCTCCGGCCGAATCCTGTCCGGTGGTGTCGACTCCACCGCCCTGTACCCGCCGAAGCGGTTCTTCGGTGCGGCCCGCAACATCGAGGACGGCGGCTCGCTCACCATCCTCGCCACCGCCCTGGTGGACACCGGGTCCCGCATGGACGAGGTGATCTTCGAGGAGTTCAAGGGCACCGGCAACATGGAGCTCAAGCTCGACCGGAAGCTCGCCGACAAGCGCATCTTCCCCGCGGTGGACGTCGACGCGTCCGGCACCCGCAAGGAGGAGATCCTGCTCGGCGCCGAGGAGCTCGGCGTCGTCTGGAAGCTGCGCCGGGTGCTGCACGCGCTCGACCAGCAGCAGGCGATCGAACTGCTCCTCGACAAGATGAAGCAGACCAAGTCGAACGTCGAGTTCCTGATGCAGATCCAGAAGACCACCCCGACTCCCGGCAACGGCGACTAAGGCGTTACGCCAGGTCAGCCGGACCAGCCGGGTAAGCCGGCAAGAGGCGCACCGAAGGCCGCCCCCCTGTTTTCAGGGGGGCGGCCTTCTGCCGTTGCGGGCCGTACGAGCGTTGGCCCGTACGAGACCTTTGCCACAGGCACCGCGCCACGCTCCGGCTCCCCACGGCGCCGTCCCGCCCCGTGTCACCGCAGGTGAGTCGGGTTACCAAGCGGTACACAGCCCCGCATGGTGCCTATGTCCGCATGTGGTGGACACACAGCGTTGTGCAACCCTTTCCCGAGTTCCCCCGTCTGACCGTACGAGCGACGATAGTGCGGTACGGGTCAATCGACCGAGAGCAGACCGGGGCCCGACCCCGACCGCAGGGGGCAACCGACCGTAGACACGAGAACCGAGGAGCGCATGCCTGCCGACAGCACGCGAGGACCGGGCATACCAGGGGAGTCCGGCGACACCGGGCCCCGCCGCCGTGCCAAGGGCCGCCGTCGCAAGCCCCCCACCGGGCGGCGCAGGGCTCTGACGGCCATGGCCTGGACCGCCGCGGGGATCGTCGTGCTCGGCGGAGCGGGGGCCGGCTTCCTCTACTTCAAGCTCAACGGCAACCTCAGGACGATCGACATCAACCAGGCCCTCGGCGGCGACCGGCCCACCAAGGCCGACAACGGCTCCGAGAACGTCCTGGTCCTCGGCTCCGACAGCCGCGCCGGCGGCAACAAGAAGCTCGGCGGCGGCACCGACGACGGCAGTGCCCGCTCCGACACGGCGATGATCGTGCACGTCTACGAGGGTCACAAGAAGGCCAGTGTCGTCTCCATACCGCGCGACACCCTCGTCGACCGCCCCGAGTGCACCGACGGCAAGGGCGGAACGCACGCCGCGGCGCACGACGCGATGTTCAACGAGTCGTACTCCACCGGCGGCGCCGCCTGCGCGGTGAAGACCGTCGAGTCGATGACCGGCCTGCGCATGGACCACTACCTGGAGGTCGACTTCAGCGGCTTCCGGAAGCTCGTCGACGAACTCGGCGGAGTCCCGGTCACCACGACGAGGAACATCGACGACCCGCGGAGCCACCTCGACCTCAAGGCCGGCACGCACACCCTCGACGGACAGCAGGCCCTCGGCCTGGTCCGCACCCGGCACGGGGTCGGCGACGGCTCCGACCTCGGCCGCATCCAGCTCCAGCAGGCCTTCGTCAAGGCCCTGGCCGACCAGGTCAAGCACATCGGCGTGCTCACCAACCCCAAGAAGCTCTACGACCTCGCCGACACCGCGACCAAGACCGTCACCGCCGACTCCGACCTCGGCTCGGTGAACGCCCTGATCGCCTTCGCCGACGGCCTGAAGGGCATCAGCTCCTCCCACATGACCATGGTCACGATGCCGGTGCGGTACGACCCGGCCAACCCGAACCGCGTCCTCGTGGAGAAGGCCAAGGCCCAGCAGATCTGGAAGGCCCTGAGGAACGACCGCCCCATCCCGAAGACGGCCACGGAAGGCACGGCCACCGGCAAGGCCGGCGGAGTGGTGAGCACCTCCTAGGGGCGCGGGAAACCCACCCACCCCCGCCCCGCGGGAAACCCACCCCCGCCCCGCGGACGACCCGCAGGGAATACCCGACCCCACCCCCCGGTTTGGGTGGATGGCCCCAGTCCTGGCAGACTGGTACGTCGGCTCCGGTTCACGCTCCGCATCCCGCGGCTGCGACCCGGCGCCCTCCCGGAACTCTAGGAGACACCTTGAAGCGCGACATCCACCCCGCGTACGTCGAGACGCAGGTCAGCTGCACCTGCGGCGCGTCGTTCACCACCCGCAGCACCATCGAGTCCGGCAGCATCCGGGCCGAGGTCTGCTCCGAGTGCCACCCGTTCTACACGGGCAAGCAGAAGATCCTCGACACCGGTGGCCGTGTGGCCCGCTTCGAGGCCCGCTTCGGCAAGGCTGCCGCCGGCTCCAAGAAGTAGCGAGCCCCTTTTCGCCGGTCCACGGTCGTGCCCCCACCGCGGGGTGCGCCGGGACCGGCGTTTTTGGTCGCCCGCCTTCCCCCACCCCAGTAGTACAGGCAGTACAGGAGCCGAAAGATGTTCGAGGCCGTCGAGGAACTCGTCGCCGAGCACGCCGATCTGGAGAAGAAGCTCGCCGACCCGTCGGTCCACGCCGACCAGGCCAACGCGCGCAAGCTCAACAAGCGCTACGCCGAGCTCACCCCGATCATCGCCGCGTACCGCTCCTGGAAGCAGACCGGCGACGACATCGACACCGCGCGCGAACTCGCCGCGTACGACCCCGACTTCGCGGCCGAGGTCAAGGAGCTGGAGCGGCAGCGCGAGGAGTTGACCGAGAAGCTGCGCCTCCTGCTCATCCCGCGCGACCCCAGCGACGACAAGGACGTCATCCTCGAGATCAAGGCGGGCGCGGGCGGCGACGAGTCGGCCCTGTTCGCCGGCGACCTGCTGCGCATGTACCTGCGGTACGCCGAGCGGGTCGGCTGGAAGACCGAGATCATCGACGCCACCGAGTCCGAGCTGGGCGGCTACAAGGACGTCCAGGTCGCGGTGAAGACCCGCGGGCAGACCGAGCCCGGCCAGGGCGTGTGGGCCCGGCTGAAGTACGAGGGCGGGGTGCACCGCGTGCAGCGGGTGCCGGCCACCGAGTCCCAGGGCCGTATCCACACCTCCGCGGCCGGTGTGCTGGTCACCCCCGAGGCCGAGGAGGTGGACGTGGAGATCAACCCCAACGACCTCCGCATCGACGTCTACCGGTCCTCCGGGCCCGGCGGCCAGTCCGTCAACACCACCGACTCCGCCGTGCGCATCACGCACCTGCCCACCGGAGTCGTCGCCTCCTGCCAGAACGAGAAGAGCCAGCTGCAGAACAAGGAGCAGGCGCTGCGTATCCTGCGCTCCAGGCTGCTCGCCATGGCGCAGGAGGAGGCGGAGCGGGAAGCGGCCGACGCCCGCCGCAGCCAGGTCCGCACCGTCGACCGTTCCGAGAAGATCCGCACCTACAACTTCCCGGAGAACCGCATCTCGGACCACCGGGTCGGCTTCAAGGCGTACAACCTGGACCAGGTCCTGGACGGCGAGCTGGACGCGGTGATCCAGGCCTGCGTCGACGCGGACTCGGCCGCCAAGCTCGCGGCCGCGTAAGACACGTACGCACGCGGGACGTGCGCACGTACGAGCACCAACGGAGGACCAGCGTGCAGCAAGAATCCGGGGGGCGACCCCCGAGTCCCCGCAGCGTGCTGCTCGCTGAGGTGGCGCAGGCCACCCAGCGGCTGGCCGACGCGGGCGTGGACTCGCCGCGCACCGACGCGGAGGAACTCGCCGCGTTCGTGCACGGCGTCAAGCGGGGCCAGCTGCACACCGTGAAGGACGCCGACTTCGACGCCCGCTACTGGGAGGTCATCGCCCGGCGCGAGCAGCGCGAGCCGCTCCAGCACATCACCGGGCGGGCCTACTTCCGGTATCTGGAACTCCAGGTCGGGCCAGGGGTGTTCGTGCCCCGGCCGGAGACCGAGTCCGTGGTCGGCTGGGCCATAGACGCCGTACGGGCCATGGATGTCGTCGAGCCGTGCATCGTCGACCTGTGCACCGGCTCGGGGGCCATCGCGCTCGCCCTCGCCCAGGAGGTGCCGCGCTCGCGCGTGCACGCCGTGGAGCTGAGCGAGAACGCCCTGAAGTGGACCAGCAAGAACATGGAGGGGTCCAGGGTCGACCTGCGCCAGGGCGACGCCCTGACGGCCTTCCCGGATCTCGACGGCC
Organism: Streptomyces sp. NPDC093064; assembly: GCF_044754605.1. NCBI lineage: Bacteria > Bacillati > Actinomycetota > Actinomycetes > Kitasatosporales > Streptomycetaceae > Streptomyces > Streptomyces sp. NPDC093064. Next base: position 20,833 of record NZ_JBIVPK010000062.1, on the reverse strand, counting down.
AGGTCGACCTCGTCATCTCCAACCCGCCGTACATCCCGCTCACCGAATGGGAGTACGTCGCCCCCGAGGCCCGCGACTACGACCCGGAGCTGGCGTTGTTCTCCGGGGAGGACGGCCTCGACCTGATCCGCGGCATCGAGCGCACCGCGCACCGGCTGCTGCGGCCCGGCGGAGTCGTCGTCGTCGAGCACGCCGACACCCAGGGCGGACAGGTGCCGTGGATCTTCACCGAGGAGCGGGGCTGGGCCGACGCCGCCGACCACCCCGACCTCAACAACCGGCCGCGGTTCGCCACCGCCCGCAAGGCGCTGCCGTGACCCCCATCAGGACTTCTATCCAGCAGTACGTGTACGAGGAGGCCCGCTGACAATGGCACGGCGATACGACACCAACGACGCCACCGACCGCGTGACGGGTCTGCGCGAGGCGGCGTCCGCCGTCCGTCGCGGCGAACTCGTGGTGCTGCCCACCGACACGGTCTACGGCATCGGCGCCGACGCGTTCTCCTCCGAGGGCGTGGCCGACCTGCTCGCCGCCAAGGGCCGGGGCCGCAACATGCCCACCCCTGTCCTCATCGGCTCCCCGAACACGCTGCACGGACTGGTCACGGACTTCTCCGAGATGGCCTGGGAACTCGTGGACGCCTTCTGGCCGGGCGCGCTGACGCTGGTCGCGCGGCACCAGCCGTCCCTCCAGTGGGACCTCGGGGACACCCGGGGCACGGTCGCGGTGCGGATGCCGCTGCACCCGGTCGCCATCGAACTGCTCACGGAGGTCGGCCCGATGGCCGTGTCGTCGGCGAACCTGACCGGCCACCCCGCGCCGGAGGACTGCGGCGCCGCGCAGGACATGCTCGGCGACTCCGTCTCGGTCTACCTGGACGGCGGCCCGACCCCCGGCAACGTCCCGTCCTCCATCGTCGACGTCACCCGCAAGGTGCCCGTGCTGCTGCGCGAGGGTGCCCTGTCGCCGGAGGAGCTGCGCAAGGTGGTACCCGACCTCGAGGTGGCGAATTGACGGCCCCTGACGCGGGGCGTGGCATAGGCGACACCTTCCGCATCCTGCACGTCAGCACCGGCAACGTGTGCCGTTCGCCCATCACCGAGCGGCTGACCCGGCACTTCGTGGCGGACCGGCTCGGGGATTCGCGGGGCGGCGGGCTGATCGTGGAGAGCGCGGGCACCTGGGGCCACGAGGGCGCGCCGATGGAGGCCAACGCGGAGACCGTGCTGGCCGACTTCGGCGCGGACGCCTCCGGCTTCACCGGCCGGGAGCTGCTGGACGAGCATGTGATCTGCGCCGACCTGGTGCTCACCGCGACCCTGGACCACCGTGCCCAGGTCATCTCCATGGGCCACTCGGCCGGCCTGCGCACCTTCACCCTCAAGGAGTTCACCCGCCTGGTGAAGGCGATAGACCCGGCCACGCTGCCTCCCCTGGAGGACGGCGTGGTCGAACGCGCCCGCGCCCTGGTCCGTGCCGCCGCCGCTCTACGCGGGTGGCTCCTGGCTCCGACCGCCGAGGCCGACGAGGTCTACGACCCCTACGGCGCCCCCTTGACGTTCTTCCGCTCGGTCGGCGACGAGATACACCAGGCCCTGGACCCGGTGGTAACGGCCCTGACGGGAGTCCCGGCCCGCGCTTGACGCCCGCCGGGCTCCGCAGCCGACGGGGATCCGCCCCGGGGTCGGCCACCGACCCCCCAGCACCTGCCGACGGGCGCCACGCTCCGACGCGGGCACAACTGCCGGCGTAGGTCGGTGGCGTGGTGCGGGGTGCGTGCGGGTGCGCCGTGGGTCGCGTCGGTGACGGCCATGGTGTGTGCCTGTGAGGTCGCCTGACGTTGAAGGGCCCGAGCCCTGGTCCGGAGTGCCCTGCGGGGCCGTGCACGGGGCGCGTCGGGTCCGGGCGGCCTGCTCTGGCCGGTGGGCATGGTGCGGGCGCGTCGGTGATGGCCTTGACGCGTGTCCGCGGGGTGTCTGGCGGGCCGGGAGGCCCGGGCCAGGGCCCCCTGCTTGTGTCGTGCACGGGTCCGGTCGGCCTGCTCCGGTCGGTGCTTGGTGCGGGTCGTGCGTGGGCTGCTTCGATGATCGGCCTCGGCGCGTGCCTGTCGGGCGTCTGGCGGCTCGCAAGCTCGTGCCTGGCTCCGGGGGCCCGGCCGGAGGCTTCCTGGACCGGTACGCCCCGGCTGGAGGCCCCTGGAGGGGCGTGTCGGCCTGTGGGTGACCCCGGCGCTCGGCGCGGGCTCCGAGGCCCGCCGTCCGGGGTGCGTGGACGGGGGAGAGGGGCGCTCGCCGCTCGTCGTGGTTTCGCGGGCCCGGCCGGCGGCGTTGCGCGGGTGTGAGCAGAGAGGCCCGTGACGGGTCGCCGTGTCGGCGTAAGGGGCCGCGCGGGGTGGGGTTGGTGGGCCTACATTGGACGTACGTCAACGTCGACCGCCCGGAGCCCGACATGTCGGTCATCCCCGTTCTCGAGGCCGATCTCCTGCGCCGGCAGGACCCCGAACTGGCCGACGTCCTGCTCGGGGAGCTGGACCGGCAGTCGACGACGCTCCAGTTGATCGCGGCGGAGAACTTCACCTCGCCGGCGGTACTCGCCACGCTCGGCTCGGTGCTGGCGAACAAGTACGCCGAGGGCTATCCGGGCGCCCGGCACCACGGCGGCTGCGAGATCGTCGACGCGGCCGAACGCCTCGCCGTGGCGCGGGCCAAGGCCCTGTTCGGTGCCGAACACGCCAACGTGCAGGCCCACTCGGGCTCGTCCGCGGTGCTCGCCGCGTACGCGGCGCTGCTGCGGCCCGGCGACACCGTCCTCGCCCTCGGCCTGCCCTACGGCGGCCACCTCACGCACGGCTCGCCCGCGAACTTCTCCGGCCGCTGGTTCGACTTCGTCGGCTACGGCGTCGACGCCGAGACCGGACTCATCGACCACCAGCAGGTGCGCACGCTCGCCCACGCGCACCGGCCCAAGGCGATCGTGTGCGGCTCCATCGCCTACCCGCGCCACATCGACTACGCCTTCTTCCGCTCGGTCGCCGACGAGGTCGGCGCCTATCTGATCGCCGACGCGGCCCACCCCATCGGACTCGTCGCCGGCAGGGCGGCGCCCAACCCCGTCCCGTACGCCGACGTGGTGTGCGCCACCACCCACAAGGTGCTGCGCGGGCCGCGCGGCGGGATGCTCCTGTGCGGCGGCGAGCTGGCCGAGCGCGTCGACCGCGCCGTCTTCCCCTTCACCCAGGGCGGCGCCCAGATGCACACCATCGCCGCCAAGGCCGTGGCGTTCGGCGAGGCCGCGACCCCGGCCTTCTCCGCCTACGCCCACCAGGTCGTCGCCAACGCGCGGGTGCTCGCGGCCCGGCTGGCCGCGGAGGGCCTGACCGTCACCACCGGCGGCACGGACACCCACCTGATCACCGCCGACCCGGCCCCGCTCGGCGTCGAGGGGCGCACCGCGCGCGGACGGCTGGCCGCCGCCGGTATCGTCCTCGACTGCTGCGCGCTGCCGCACGCCGACGGCCGCGGGCTGCGGCTTGGCACCGCCGCGGTGACCAGCCAGGGCATGGGCCAGCAGGAGATGGAGTGGATAGCCGTCCTGTTCGGCAAAGTGCTGCGCGGCGAGGTCGACGGGGCGAGCGCGCGTGAGGATGTGCGCGAACTCACTGGCCGGTTTCCGCCGTACCACGGCTGAGACGGGGTAGCAGAACGGTCGTACAAAACCGTACACAGCCACACGTGCAACCATCGTCGCTACCCGGAAGTCCACATACATATGCCTGCGTCGCTAGGGTGTGGGGCTGAGAAGGCCAGCGAGACCTGTGGGGAAGCCCGTGCGTGAATACCTGCTGACGCTCTGCATCACGGCCGCGGTGACGTATCTGCTGACAGGGCCGGTACGTAAGTTCGCGATCGTCGCAGGAGCGATGCCGGAGATCCGGGCACGTGACGTGCACCGTGAGCCCACTCCCCGGCTCGGCGGTATCGCGATGTTCTTCGGCCTGTGCGCGGGCCTGCTCGTCGCCGACCACCTCACCAACCTCAACGAGGTCTTCGAGAAGTCGAACGAGCCGCGCGCGCTGCTTTCCGGCGCCGCCCTGATCTGGCTGATCGGCGTCCTGGACGACAAGTTCGAGATCGACGCCCTGATCAAGCTGGGCGGCCAGATGATCGCGGCCGGTGTGATGGTGATGCAGGGTCTGACGATCCTGTGGCTGCCCGTGCCCGGCGTCGGCACGGTCGCGCTCACCCAGTGGCAGGGCACCCTGCTCACGGTCGCCCTGGTCGTCATCACCATCAACGCGGTCAACTTCGTCGACGGCCTCGACGGTCTGGCCTCCGGCATGGTGTGCATCGCGGCCGCCGCGTTCTTCATGTACGCCTACCGGATCTGGTACTCGTACGGCATCGAGGCCGCCGCCCCCGCGACCCTCTTCGCGGCCGTCCTCATGGGCATGTGCCTGGGCTTCCTGCCGCACAACATGCATCCCGCGCGGATCTTCATGGGCGACTCGGGGTCCATGCTCATCGGCCTGGTGCTGGCGGCCGGCGCGATCTCGGTGACCGGGCAGGTCGACCCGGACGTGATGAAGCTGTTCTCCGGTTCCGAGCGCAACGCGGTGCACCAGATGGTGCCGGTCTACATCCCGCTGCTGATGCCGCTGACGATCATCGCCATCCCGGCCGCCGACCTGATCCTGGCCATCGTGCGGCGTACCTGGCACGGCAAGTCGCCGTTCGCCGCCGACCGCGGCCATCTGCACCACCGCCTGCTGGAGATCGGCCACTCGCACAGCCGGGCCGTGCTGATCATGTACTTCTGGGCGGCCCTGATCGGCTTCGGCGCGCTCGCCTACTCGGTCAAGTCGGCGTCCATGTGGATCGTGCTGGGCATCGTGGTCCTCAGCTTCATCGGCCTGGTGCTGCTCCTGCTGCCGCGCTTCACCCCCCGCGCCCCGCGCTGGGCCGAGCAGTTCGTGCCGCCGCGCTACCGGCGCCGAGGCCGGGTCATGTCCCCGGAGGCCTCCACGGCGGCGCCGTCCGCGTCGTCCACGGAATCCGCGCCGCAGGGGGCGTCCGTGGGGGCTTCCGCGACCGCGGAGAGCCCTGTGCCGGAGGAGGCGCCCGTGGCCGCGGGCGTGCGGGTCCGTGCCGGCTCGGCCGGTGTCAACGGAGCGACCGCCGTCGGAGCCCGTTCGCGCGTTCTGGACGGGCGGAAGGCCGGAACGTCGCGCTGACGGCCAAGGTAAGAATCTGACTAAAGCGTTGCCAACCCGTGGGGTGCTAAATCCCTCCAATATCGGGCGAATAGGTCTGGATTTTGCACAGAAGTGCAGCTGTACTCTCACGTGTGAGGGTCAGCACACGAGGGAGGTAAAGACCTCATCAAATAGTTTGTGATACCGTTCACGAGTATCCCGGAGAGCCGAAGGGCCACAGTGAGAAGGTCCTGGTGGGGCCGAGGTTTCCTCCCTCGGCACCGGGACTACGCTCGTCCCATGACGACGCCCTGCCCCCTGTGAATGCGGAGTTGCCGCGATGCCGTCCAATGACGCCCGGATCCTGGCCGAGGCCGCTGTGCCCACAGCCGCCGTCGGTGTGGTCGCCGCCGTCGTCAGCGGTGTGGTCGCCGGTGGCAAAGGGGCGATCGGCGCGGTCGTCGCGACCCTGGTCGTGATCCTGTTCATGGGGCTCGGCCTCTACGTCCTGCAGCGCACGGCCAAGTCGCTTCCGCATCTCTTCCAGGCGATGGGCCTGATGCTCTACGCGGCCCAGATCCTGCTGCTGTTCGTCTTCCTGGCCGCGTTCAAGCACACCACGCTGTTCAACCCCAAGGCTTTCGCCTTCACCCTGCTCGCCGCCACGCTGGCGTGGACCGCGGCGCAGACGCGGGCCCACATGAAGTCCAAGATCCTCTACGTCGAGCCCGACTCGGCCCCGTCCACGGCGGGCGAGAAGTCCGAAAAGACGGAGCGCTCGTCGTGAGCGGTAGGGCCGGGATAAAGACGCTTGAGAGATCCTGCTATCGTCCGGTGCCAACTGCGGCATCGCGGGCGCGGGCATCACAGCTGACGCCTGTTCGATCGCGAGGCGAGATGCCCCACTGCCGCCCCCACATCCGTAACACCAGTCCCGTGCCGAACCGCGGCCGCACGCCGCGCCGACACAACGAGGTTGCCGTACCTATGCGCCACGCTGAAGGAGCCCGCGGTGAGTGCTGACCCGACGCAGGTGCTCGCCTTCGAGACCGACTGCCACATCTTCGCCGGCTGTGGCTTCCCCGCTCCGGGCCTGCACTCGTTCCTGTTCGAGCCCCTCTGGGGCAACGCGGACAGCAACCTGTACTTCAACAAGACGATGCTGCTGGCGCTGCTTGGCTCCATCATCGTCGTCGGTTTCTTCTGGGCTGCCTTCCGCAAGCCGAAGGTCGTGCCGGGCAAGCTCCAGATGGTCGCCGAGACGGGCTACGACTTCATCCGGCGCGGGGTCGTCTACGAGACGATCGGCAAGAAGGAAGGCGAGAAGTACGTTCCGCTCGTCGTCTCCCTGTTCTTCTTCATCTGGATGATGAACCTCTGGTCGATCGTCCCGATCGCCCAGTTCCCGGTCACCGCGATCATCGCGTACCCGATCGTGCTGGCCCTGATCGTCTACGTGCTGTGGGTCTCGCTGACCTTCAAGCGCCACGGCTTCGTGGGCTTCTTCAAGAACGTGACGGGCTACGACAAGTCGCTGGGCCCGGTGCTCCCGCTGGCCATGCTCATCGAGTTCTTCTCGAACCTGCTGGTCCGGCCCTTCACCCACGCGGTCCGGCTCTTCGCGAACATGTTCGCGGGCCACACGCTGCTGCTGCTCTTCACGATCGCCAGCTGGTACCTGCTCAACGGCATCGGCATCGCCTACGCGGGCGTCAGCTTCATCATGACGATCGTGATGACGGCCTTCGAGCTCTTCATCCAGGCACTGCAGGCGTACGTCTTCGTCCTCCTCACGTGCACGTACATCCAGGGCGCGCTCGCCGAGCACCACTGAGCACCCCGCAGAGCAACCCCCTGATCGTCCGGTGGCCAACCCCCACCGGTCCGTAAAGAAAAGGAAGAACTGGCATGTCCCAGACCCTTGCCGCTGTTTCCGGCTCGCTCGGCTCCATCGGTTACGGCCTCGCTGCCATCGGCCCCGGCGTCGGCGTCGGCATCATCTTCGGTAACGGCACCCAGGCCCTGGCCCGCCAGCCCGAGGCCGCCGGCCTGATCCGCGCCAACCAGATCCTCGGCTTCGCCTTCTGTGAGGCGCTGGCGCTGATCGGTCTGGTCATGCCGTTCGTCTACGGCGTCTGATTCGCCGACCAGCGAAAGCCCCTAGACGAAAGGCAACGACATGAGCCAGCTGCTCATTCTGGCGGCCGAGAAGGAGAACCCTCTCTTCCCGCCGATCCCCGAGCTCGTCATCGGCCTGCTCGCCTTCGTCATCGTCTTCGGTTTCCTCGCGAAGAAGCTCCTCCCGAACATCAACAAGGTTCTGGAGGAGCGCCGCGAGGCCATCGAGGGCGGTATCGAGAAGGCCGAGGCCGCGCAGACCGAGGCCCAGAGCGTTCTTGAGCAGTACAAGGCTCAGCTCGCCGAGGCCCGGCACGAGGCCGCGCGCCTGCGCCAGGAGGCACAGGAGCAGGGCGCCACGCTCATCGCGGAGATGCGGGCCGAGGGCCAGCGTCAGCGCGAGGAGATCGTCGCCGCCGGCCACACCCAGATCGAGGCCGACCGCAAGGCCGCCGCGTCCGCGCTCCGGCAGGACGTCGGCACGCTGGCCACCGAGCTGGCCGGCAAGCTCGTCGGCGAGTCCCTCGAGGACCACGCCCGGCAGAGCCGTGTGATCGACCGCTTCCTCGACGAGCTCGAGGAGAAGGCCGAGGCGACTCGATGACCATGCACGGAGCCAGCCGTGAGGCACTGACCGCCGCACGTGAGCGTCTGGACGCGCTGACGGACTCCACCTCGGTGGACGCCGGCCGGCTTGCCGACGAGCTGGCCGCCGTCACCGCGCTGCTCCACCGCGAGGTGGGCCTGCGTCGGGTCCTGACCGACCCGGCGCAGTCCGGTGAGGCCAAGGCCACGCTGGTGCAGCGCCTGCTCGGCGGGCAGATCGGCGGCACGGCCGTCGACCTGGTGTCCGGCATGGTGCGTTCCCGCTGGTCGCAGCCCCGCGACCTGGTCGACACGCTGGAGGAGCTGGCGGACGTCGCCGACCTCACCGCGGCGCAGCGGGCCGGCACGCTCGACAACGTCGAGGACGAGCTGTTCCGCTTCGGCCGGATCGTCTCCTCGAACACCGGGCTGCGCGCGGCCCTGACCGACCGCGCCGCGACCGTCTCGGCCAAGAAGGAGCTGCTGCGCCGGCTGCTCGGCGGCCGTGCGGCCGCGACCACCGAGCGTCTGGTGACGCGCCTTGTGACCGCGCCGCGGGGACGTAGCCTGGAAGCGGGACTGGAGTCCCTGACCAAGCTCGCCGCCGACCGTCGCAACCGCATGGTCGCCGTCGTCACCTCGGCGGTCCCGCTGAGCGACACGCAGAAGCAGCGCCTCGGCGCGGCCCTCGCCAAGCTCTACGGCCGTCAGATGCACCTCAACCTCGACGTGGACCCCGACGTCGTCGGCGGGATGCGGGTGCAGGTCGGCGACGAGGTCATCAACGGCTCCCTCGCGGACCGGCTCGAAGACGCCGCCCGCCGCATGGCGAGCTAGCAGCAACTCAACACGCAAGACGTACACGACGGCCCTGGTTGGGCCGTGCAGAGGATTCACCTCTTATTGGGGGGAGTCCCGAACTCGTGGAATACCCCCCAAGTGAAACTTCGGGCCCAACAAGGAGAGCAGGGAACCCAGATGGCGGAGCTCACGATCCGGCCGGAGGAGATCCGGGACGCGCTGGAGAACTTCGTCCAGTCGTACAAGCCGGACGCGGCCTCGCGCGAGGAGGTCGGTACGGTCACCCTTGCCGGCGACGGCATCGCGAAGGTCGAGGGCCTTCCCTCGGCCATGGCCAACGAGCTGCTGAAGTTCGAGGACGGCACCCTCGGCCTCGCCCTCAACCTCGAGGAGCGCGAGATCGGTGCCATCGTCCTCGGTGAGTTCAGCGGCATCGAGGAGGGCCAGCCGGTGCAGCGCACCGGTGAGGTCCTGTCCGTGGCCGTGGGCGAGGGCTACCTCGGCCGCGTGGTGGACCCGCTCGGCAACCCGATCGACGGCCTCGGCGAGATCGAGACCGAGGGCCGCCGCGCCCTCGAACTGCAGGCCCCCACGGTCATGCAGCGCAAGTCGGTGCACGAGCCGATGGAGACGGGCTACAAGGCCGTCGACGCCATGACCCCGATCGGCCGTGGCCAGCGTCAGCTGATCATCGGCGACCGCCAGACCGGCAAGACCGCCCTGGCCGTCGACACGATCATCAACCAGCGCGACAACTGGCGCACCGGCGACCCGAACAAGCAGGTCCGCTGCATCTACGTCGCCATCGGCCAGAAGGGCTCCACCATCGCGTCGGTCCGGCGCTCGCTGGAGGAGAACGGCGCGCTGGAGTACACGACCATCGTGGCCGCCCCGGCGTCCGACCCGGCCGGCTTCAAGTACCTGGCGCCGTACACCGGTTCCGCCATCGGCCAGCACTGGATGTACCAGGGCAAGCACGTCCTGATCATCTTCGACGACCTGTCGAAGCAGGCCGACGCCTACCGCGCCGTGTCGCTGCTGCTGCGCCGTCCGCCGGGCCGTGAGGCCTACCCGGGCGACGTCTTCTACCTGCACTCCCGTCTGCTGGAGCGCTGCGCGAAGCTGTCCGACGACATGGGCAAGGGCTCGATGACCGGTCTGCCGATCGTCGAGACCAAGGCCAACGACGTCTCGGCGTTCATCCCGACCAACGTCATCTCCATCACCGACGGCCAGTGCTTCCTGGAGTCGGACCTGTTCAACGCCGGTCAGCGCCCCGCGCTGAACGTCGGTATCTCCGTCTCCCGAGTCGGTGGTTCCGCGCAGCACAAGGCGATGAAGCAGGTCTCCGGCCGTCTGCGCGTGGACCTGGCCCAGTTCCGTGAGCTGGAGGCGTTCGCCGCCTTCGGTTCCGACCTGGACGCCGCCTCGAAGTCCCAGCTGGATCGCGGTCAGCGCATGGTCGAGCTGCTGAAGCAGGACCAGTACCAGCCGATGGCCACCGAGGACCAGGTCGTCTCCGTCTGGGCCGGTACCACCGGCAAGATGGACGAGGTGCCGGTCGCCGACATCCGCCGCTTCGAGAAGGAGCTCCTGGAGTACCTGCACCGCAAGGAGCAGGGCCTCATGACCTCCATCAAGGAGGGCGGCAAGATGTCCGACGACACGCTGCAGGCCGTCGCCGAGGCGATCGTCGAGTTCAAGAAGCAGTTCGAGACGGGCGACGGAAAGCTGCTCGGCGAGGACACCCCGGCCGCTGCCGCCAAGTGACGTAAGGAAGGGACCTGACTCATGGGAGCCCAGCTCCGGGTCTACAAGCGTCGCATCCGATCCGTCACCGCGACCAAGAAGATCACCAAGGCGATGGAGATGATCGCCGCCTCGCGCGTCGTCAAGGCGATGCGCAAGGTGTCGGCCTCCACGCCGTACGCGCAGGAACTGACCCGCGCGGTCACGGCGGTCGGAACCGGGTCCAACACCAAGCACCCGCTGACCACGGAGGCGGAGAACCCGACCCGCGCCGCGGTACTGCTCCTGACGAGCGACCGCGGTCTGGCCGGCGCCTTCAACTCCAACGCCATCAAGGCGGCGGAGCAGCTGACCGCGCGCCTCGAGGGCGAGGGCAAGCAGGTCGACGCCTACATCGTCGGCCGGCGTGGTGTGGCCCACTACAACTTCCGTGAGCGCACGATCACGGAGTCGTGGACCGGCTTCACCGACGAGCCCTCGTACGCGGACGCCAAGACGGTGGCGGCTCCGCTGATCGAGGCCATCGAGAAGGGCACCGAGGACGGCGGCGTGGACGAACTCCACATCGTCTACACGGAGTTCGTCTCGATGATGACGCAGACGGCGATCGACGCCCGGCTGCTGCCGCTGAGCCTCGACGAGGTCTCGGCAGAGGCCGCGCCGAAGGACGAGATCCTTCCGCTGTACGACTTCGAGCCTTCGGCGGAGGACGTACTCGACGCGCTGCTGCCGCGCTACGTGGAGAGCCGTATCTACAACGCGCTGCTCCAGTCGGCCGCTTCGAAGCACGCCGCCACGCGGCGTGCGATGAAGTCGGCCACCGACAACGCGGGCGAGCTGATCGACACGCTCGCGCGTCTTGCCAACGCGGCCCGCCAGGCCGAAATCACCCAGGAAATCAGCGAGATCGTCGGTGGCGCGAGCGCCCTGGCCGACGCGACCGCGGGGAGTGACAAGTAATGACCACCACTGTTGAGACGGCCACGGCGGCGGGCCGCGTCGCGCGGGTCATCGGCCCGGTCGTCGACGTGGAGTTCCCCGTCGACGCGATGCCGGACATTAACAACGCCCTTCACGTCGAGGTCGCCGACCCGGCGAACGCGGGCGAGAAGAAGACGCTGACGCTCGAGGTCGCCCAGCACCTCGGTGACGGCATCGTCCGCACGATCTCCATGCAGCCCACCGACGGCCTGGTCCGCCAGTCCCCGGTGACGGACACCGGCTCGGCGATCTCGGTCCCGGTCGGCGACTTCACCAAGGGCAAGGTGTTCAACACCCTCGGTGAGGTGCTGAACGTCGACGCCGAGTACGACGGCGAGCGCTGGGCGATCCACCGCAAGGCGCCGAACTTCGACGAGCTCGAGTCGAAGACCGAGATGTTCGAGACCGGCGTCAAGGTCATCGACCTGCTGACCCCGTACGTCAAGGGCGGCAAGATCGGTCTGTTCGGCGGCGCCGGCGTCGGCAAGACGGTGCTCATCCAGGAGATGATCTACCGCGTCGCCAACAACCACGACGGTGTCTCCGTGTTCGCCGGTGTCGGCGAGCGCACCCGTGAGGGCAACGACCTCATCGACGAGATGAGCGAGTCGGGCGTCATCGACAAGACCGCGCTGGTCTTCGGTCAGATGGACGAGCCCCCGGGCACCCGTCTGCGCGTCGCGCTGGCCGGCCTGACCATGGCCGAGTACTTCCGCGACGTCCAGAAGCAGGACGTGCTGTTCTTCATCGACAACATCTTCCGCTTCACGCAGGCCGGTTCCGAGGTCTCCACGCTGCTCGGCCGTATGCCGTCCGCGGTGGGTTACCAGCCGAACCTGGCCGACGAGATGGGTCTCCTCCAGGAGCGCATCACCTCGACCCGCGGTCACTCGATCACCTCGATGCAGGCGATCTACGTCCCCGCGGACGACCTGACCGACCCGGCCCCGGCCACCACCTTCGCCCACCTCGACGCGACGACGGTTCTGTCCCGTCCGATCTCGGAGAAGGGCATCTACCCGGCCGTGGACCCGCTGGACTCCACGTCCCGGATCCTGGACCCCCGCTACATCGCGGCGGACCACTACAACGCGGCCATGCGCGTGAAGAACATCCTGCAGAAGTACAAGGACCTGCAGGACATCATCGCGATCCTCGGTATCGACGAGCTCGGCGAGGAGGACAAGCTCGTCGTCCACCGTGCCCGTCGCGTGGAGCGCTTCCTGTCCCAGAACACCCACGTCGCCAAGCAGTTCACCGGTGTGGACGGCTCGGACGTGCCGCTGGAGGAGTCGATCGCGGCGTTCAACGCGATCTGCGACGGCGAGTACGACCACTTCCCCGAGCAGGCGTTCTTCATGTGCGGTGGTATCGAGGACCTGAAGAAGAACGCGAAGGAGCTGGGCGTCTCCTGAGCATCGAGCTCACCTGAGGGGGCGGGTGCGTCCCGCCCCCTCGTCCACGCCCCTTAGAATTGACCCCAACACCCGGCACTACCGCCGGGTGGTGACCCGAGGAGCCAACCTTGGCTGCTGAGCTGCACGTCGAGCTGGTCGCCGCCGACCGCCAGGTCTGGTCCGGCGAGGCCACCCTGGTCGTCGCGCGCACCACGTCCGGCGACATCGGCGTCATGCCCGGTCACCAGCCGCTGCTCGGTGTGCTGGAGTCGGGCCCGGTGACCATCCGTACGAGTGAAGGTGGGACGGTCGTCGCCGCTGTGCACGGCGGTTTCATCTCGTTCGCGGACAACAAGCTGTCGCTGCTGGCGGAGATCGCCGAACTCTCGGACGAGATCGATGTCCAGCGCACCGAGCGAGAGCTCGAACGCGCGAAGGCGGAGGGCGACGCTCATGCCGAGCGCCGCGCGGAGGTCCGACTGCGCGCGGCGACGGCCAGCTGAACCCAGCCAGCCGTGTGATGACGTCACTCAGCCGCGGCCGGTACCGGAGCAATCCGGTACCGGCCGCGGCTGAGGTGAATGTGGGCGTTTTTTCCGTTCCATTACCTAGGAGACGAGGAGGTCGGTGTCGATGGTCCTCGCTCTGACTGTGTGCGGGCTGGTGGTCTTGCTCGTGGTGGTGGGACTGTTCGTCTTCGGCCTGCGACGCAGGCTCATCCAGCGCTCCGGCGGCACCTTCGACTGCAGTCTGCGCTGGGACGTACCGGAGAAGACCGACACCAGCGGCAAGGGCTGGAGCTACGGAGTCGCCCGCTACAACGGCGACCGCGTCGAGTGGTTCCGTGTCTTCTCCTACGCGCTCCGTCCGCGCCGCACCCTGGAGCGGGCGTCCATCGAGGTGGCCGGCCGCCGTCTGCCCGAGGGCGAGGAAGAACTCGCGCTGCTCTCCGACGCGATCGTCCTCACCTGCCTGCACCGCGGTACGCGATTGGAACTCGCGATGAGCGAGGACGCGCTGACCGGCTTCCTCGCCTGGCTGGAGGCGGCGCCGCCCGGACAACGAGTGAATGTGGCGTAGCCGCATTCGCTCGTTGGGTATCCGCATTCACCCGATGGCGTAGTACGACAGGAGAGCTCCCCCGGACGTGGTCCGGGGGAGCTCTCCTGGTCTCGGGGCCGGTGGGCCCTTACGACAGACCGCTGTTGATGGCGTTCACCAGTTCGCCGTTGCTGGTGTCACCGCTGAACTCCCAGAAGAAGGCGCCGCCCAGGCCCTGGGTCTTCGCCCAGGACATCTTGGTGCCGATGGTGGCCGGGGTGTCGTAGGACCACCAGTTGCTGCCGCACTTGGCGTAGGCCGTGCCCCCGACGGTGCCGGTGGCCGGGCAGGACGTCTTGAGCACCTTGTAGTCCTCGATGCCCTGCTCGTAGGTACCGGTCGCCGGGCCCGTGGCCGTGCCGCCCGGGGCGTCCTGGGTGACGCCGGTCCAGCCGCGGCCGTACAGGCCGATGCCGACGAGCAGCTTGCTCGCGGGTACGCCCTTGGCCTTGTACTTGGCGATCGCGTCGGCCGTGGTGAAGCCGGCCTGCGGGATGCCGTTGTACGAGGTGAGCGGGGAGTGCGGGGCGGTGGGGCCCTTCGCGTCCCAGGCGCCGAAGAAGTCGTACGTCATCACGTTGTACCAGTCGAGGTACTGCGCGGCGCCGCCGTAGTCGGCGGCGTCGACCTTGCCGCCGGAGGTGCCGTCGGCGGAGACCGCCGCCGTGACCAGGGCGCCGTTGCCGAACTTGGCCCGCAGCGCGGCCGCCACGTTCTTGATGGCCGCCGGCCCGCTGGTGTCACAGGTCAGGCCGCAGGCATTCGGGTACTCCCAGTCGATGTCGATGCCGTCGAACACATCGGCCCAGCGGGAGTCCTTCACCAGGTCGTAGCAGGACTGGGCGAAGGCCGTCGGGTTCTTGGCCGCGTCCGCGAAGCCGCCGGACCAGGTCCAGCCGCCGAAGGACCACAGCACCTTGATGTTCGGGTACTTGGTCTTCAGCTGGCGCAGCTGGTTGAAGTTGCCGCGCAGCGGCTGGTCCCAGGTGTCGGCGACGCCGCTGACCGACTGGTCCGCGGTGAACGCCTTGTCGTAGTCGGCGTAGGAGTCGCCGATCGCGCACTTGCCGCCGGTGACGTTGCCGAAGGCGTAGTTGATGTGCGTGATCTTCGAGGCGGAGCCGGACGTCACGATGTTCTTGACGTTGTAGTTGCGTCCGTAGATGCCCCACTCGGTGAAGTAGCCGAGCCGGACCTTGTTGCCGGGCGGGGGAGTGCCGCCACCGCCGCCGGTGGTGCGCACGGCGACGGAGCCGCTGACCGGGCCGGTCTGGTTGGCGGTGTCACGGGCCTGGACGCTGTAGGAGTAGTCGGTGCCGGCGGTCAGACCGGTGTCCGTGTACGAGGTCGTCGTCACGGTCGCGACCGTCCTGCCGTCGCGCAGGACGTCGTAGTTCTTGACGCCCTTGTCGTCGGTGGCCGCGCCCCAGGTGAGCTTCACCGAGGTGTCGGTGATGTTCGAGGCGGTCGGGGTGCCCGGCGCGGAGGGCGGGTTGTCACCGGGCACCGTGCTGCCGCCGTCACAACTGCCGCCATTGAGCTTGCAGTTGCTGGGGGAGCCGGCGCCGGCGCCGTTGAAGCCGAAGGAGACGGAGGCGCCCGGGGCGAGGGTGCCGTTGTAGGACTTGTTCTTGGCGGTCCAGTGGGTGCCGGAGCTGGTCACGTCCGCGTCCCAGGCGGAGGTGACGGACGTGCCGGAGGGGAAGTCCCACTCGATCGTCCACGAACTGATGCTCGTGGTGCCGGAGTTGGTCACCGTCCACTTGCCCTCGAAGCCGGAGCCCCAGTCCTGGGTCTTGGCGTAGGTGGCGGTGGCCGATGCCGCGGCCTGAGCGGAGCCCGCGAGGCCGACAAGGCCGGCCAGCGGGAGCAGCAGGGTCGCGAACCCGGCCGCGGCTCTGTGTCTGAAGCGCATACCGCGCCTCCTCTTGTGATGTCGCCGGCGGGGCGCTATGGCCACCCCTTCGGCGGTGGGGGTTGTGGTCGGGGGCGTGACTGAGCCATCACGCCCACCGGTGCCGCGAGAATAGAAAGGTCTGGACCACGGGTCAATAGGTCTGGACCAGTTGTCCCGTTGCTCCTCAGATCCCCAACTCCTGTGCCAGCACCGCTGCTTGGACCCGGCTGCGCAGCTCAAGCTTGCCCAGCAGGCGGCTGACGTGCGTCTTCACGGTGCCCTCCGCGAGGTCCAGGCGGACCGCGATCCCGGCGTTGGACAGCCCCTCACCCAGACACGACAGCACCTCGCGCTCCCGGGGGGTGAGGGTGCCCAGCGCGGCCGGAGCCGCCTTCGCCTCCCGTACCGGTCCGGCGGCGAACTCGGCGATCAGACGCCGTGTGACGGCGGGCGCGACGATCCCTTCCCCGCGCGCCACCGTGCGCACCGCCTCCACCAGTTCCCGCGCCTCGGCGTTCTTGAGCAGGAACCCGGCCGCTCCCGCGCGCAGCGCCCCGAAGACGTACTCGTCGAGGTCGAAGGTGGTCAGCACGAGGACGTCCGCCAACTGCTCCGCGACCACCAGCCGGGTCGCCGACACCCCGTCCAGCCGCGGCATCTGGATGTCCATCAGCACCACGTCCGGGCGCAGCTCGCGGGCCAGCGCCACCGCCTGCTCGCCGTCCGCCGCCTCGCCGGCCACTTCGATGCCGGGCGCGCTGCGCAGGATCAGGACCAGCCCGGCGCGGACGGCGGACTGGTCCTCGGCGACGAGGACACGGATCATGCGGGATCTCCTTCGCCATCACCCAGGGGCAGGGTGGCACGGACGGTCCAGACGGCGCCCTCGGGACCGGCCGCGAACGCGCCACCGAGCAGCGCGGCCCGCTCCCGCATCCCGACCAGACCGGCACCGGAGCCCGGGGCGCGCGGTCCGCCCCGATGCCCGTAGGGGCTGGTCACCGCCACCTCGAGCGCACCGTCGCGCCGGGCCAGGGCGACGGTGACGCGGCCCGGAGCCGCGTGTTTGAGGGCGTTGGTCAGCGACTCCTGCACGATCCGGTACGCCGCCAGCTCCACCGGCGTCGGCACCTCGCCGTGCCGGGCGTCGAGCGTGACCTCGAGACCGTTGCCGCGGGCCGCCTCGGCCAGCGCCTCGAGACCGTCCAGGGTCGGCGCGGCGGCCGGGGCGTGCTCGTCCCCGCTGTCGCGCAGGATGCCGATCAGCCGCCGCATCTCCGCCAGTCCCTCGACGCTGTTCTCCCGGATCACGGTGAGCGCCTGCCGCGAGGTCTCCGGGTCGTCCAGGGACAGCGCGGCCGTGGAGTGGATGGCGATGGCGGACATGTGGTTGGCGATCATGTCGTGCAACTCCCGTGCCACCCGAGCGCGTTCGGCGACAACCGCCTGCGTGCGGTCCATGTCCGCGAGCAGTGCGGTCTGTTCGGCCCGCAGCCGCTCGGCGACGGCCGTGTCACGGTGGTTGCGCACCACCCAGCCGGTGGCCGCCGGCACCAGGCTGACCAGGGCGACGCCCACGCCAAGGAGCAGTGCCTGCGGCGTGCGCCAGACCACGAGCGGCACGATCGTGCCGATCACCGTGAGCAGACCGGTGATCCAGGGAAGGCGGCGGGCGAAGGCGGGCGGGCCGTACAGCACCCCCGCGTAGACCAGATCGGTGAACATCACCACGGTGGCCAGGCTGCCCCGCGTCGGGAGGTCCGCGACGACCGCCGCGGTGCCGACGAGCAGGGCGGGCCCCGGCCGGGTGCGGCGCAGCAGCTCGCACCCCGCCATCACCAGCAGCGGGACGGCGACCGCCCAGTCCTGGTCCAGGACGGAGGCCGGGGCGTGTCGGGTGCGGGTGTGCATCCCGATGCCGATCAGCACCAGCCCGCCGAGCAGCCCGCCCACGGCGATGTACACGTCGTGGCGGTGCGGGCGCGGTCCTCGGGCCATGCGTCCATCCAACACGGGGAAGCGCTCCGCCGCTTGATGCTCCGGGAGGGTCCGCGCGTACATCGAAGGATGCACGCGCGGTTCGTCACCGCCGACGACGCACCGGACGTGGTCCGCTGCGAGCCTGGAGGAGGAACCGAGAGGAGCAATCGTGATCGTCGCGCTGATCATCGCCTGCGAGGTGGGCTTCTGGGTACTGCTGGCGCTGGGCCTGACCGCCCGCTACCTCCTGCGGTGGCGCCGCACCGGCATGGCCCTGCTGCTGTGCGAGCCGGTGCTGGAACTGGTCCTGTTCGCGGTCACCGCCGTCGATCTGAGGAACGGCGCGGAGCCCGGCTGGGAGCACGGACTGGCCGCCCTGTACATCGGCTTCACCGTCGGCTACGGCCACTACACCGTCCGCCGGCTCGACGCCCACGCGGCCCACCGCCTGGCCGGCGGCCCGCGCCCCGAGAAGCCGCCCCGTCACGGACTGGCCCGGGCGCGCCACGAGGGCGGCCTCTGGCTGCGCACCCTCGTCGCGTCGTGCGTCTCCCTCGCCCTGCTCCAGGCGGCGATCCTGTACGTCGGCGACCCGTCCGCCGCCGAGCCGCTCAGGTCCTGGCAGGGAGCGACGCTGCGCATCGCCGGGATCCACGGGCTGATCGCGCTGTCGTACCTGCTCTTCCCCAAGAAGGCTCCGGCCGGGTCGCCCCGCCCGGACGAGGAGCGCACACCGGCCGGACGGTGAACGGGCGAGGGATGCCTCGGTGGGAAGGAGCGCTCAGCGTTCGCCGCCCGGCACCCACAGCACGTCCCCGGTGGCCTTGTTGGCCGTGCGCGCCAGGATGAACAGCAGGTCCGACAGCCGGTTGAGATAGGTCGCGGTGAGCGGGTTCATCGTCTCGCCATGCGCCTCCAGGGCGGTCCAGGTCGAGCGCTCGGCCCGGCGGACCACCGTGCACGCCTGGTGGAGCAGGGCCGCGCCCGGCGTCCCGCCGGGGAGGATGAAGGAGCGGAGCTTGTCCAGTTCGGCGTTGAAGCGGTCGCAGTCCGCCTCCAGCCGGTCGACGTAGAACTGCTCGACCCGCAGCGGCGGGAACTCCGGGTTCTCCACCACCGGCGTGCACAGGTCCGCGCCCACGTCGAACAGGTCGTTCTGCACCCGGGTGAGGACCTCGACGACGTCCTCGCCGAGCCCGCCCAGCGCGATCGCCGTGCCGAGCACCGCGTTCGCCTCGTTGGCGTCGGCGTACGCCGAGATCCGCAGGTCGGTCTTGGCGACCCTGCTCATGTCGCCGAGGGTGGTGGTGCCCTTGTCCCCGGTCCGGGTGTAGATGCGTGTGAGGTTGACCATGAGCCCAATCTAGACGTTCCCGCGACGGGCGCCATGCGGCGATTTCGCGGTGGCGCCAACCCGGCCCGAGGCGCGAGGATTTCGTGGCCGAGTCCCCCGCACCGGACGTGACGGGCGTCTCACGCCCTGAGACAGTGACACGCATTACTTACGGGCCTCAAGGCCCCGCGTGAGCGCTAATGTCCGCACAGGAGCCATGCGTAAGCAGCGGGTAAGCGTCAAGCGCTCGCGCAGTCGTCATGCAGTCGTTTCGAAGGGGAGTCGTCAGTGTCACGGAAGCTCGCCGTCATCGGGGCCGGTCTCATGGGGTCCGGCATCGCCCAGGTCGCCGCGCAGGCGGGCTGGGACGTCGTCCTGCGGGACGTCACCGACGAGGCACTGAGGCGCGGCACGGACGGCATCAAGGCCTCGTACGACAAGTTCGTAGCCAAGGGCAGGCTGGAGGCGCACGACGCCGACGCCGCCCTCGCCCGCATCACCGCCACCACCGACCTGGACGCGGCCGCGGACGCCGACCTCGTGGTCGAGGCCGTCTTCGAGAAGCTCGAGGTCAAGCACGAGATCTTCCGCACCCTCGACAAGCTCGTCCGCGAGGACACCGTGCTCGCCTCCAACACCTCCGCCATCCCGATCACCAAGATCGCGGCCGTGACGGAGTGCCCGGAGCGGGTCGTCGGCGTGCACTTCTTCTCGCCGGTGCCGATGATGCAGCTCGTCGAGCTGGTCCGCGGTTACAAGACCAGCGACGAAACCCTCGCCCGGGCACGGGAGTTCGCCGAGTCCGTGGGCAAGACCTGCATCGTGGTCAACCGGGACGTGGCCGGCTTCGTGACCACCCGGCTCATCTCGGCGCTCGTCGTCGAGGCGACCAAGCTCTACGAGTCGGGCGTCGCCACCGCCGAGGACATCGACCTCGCCTGCAAGCTCGGCTTCGGTCACGCCATGGGACCGCTCGCCACCGCGGACCTGACCGGCGTCGACATCCTGCTGCACGCCACCGGCAACATCTACACCGAGACCCAGGACGAGAAGTTCGCGCCGCCGGAGCTGATGCGCCGGATGGTTGACGCCGGTGACATCGGGCGCAAGAGCGGGCAGGGCTTCTACAAGCACTGAGACCGCACAAGGGCCACGGGGGTCACCCTCCGGGGTGAATTCGGTATCGGTTCGCTTACAAGCAGCAACCAGACCGCCGCGGAGGCAGTCAGAGGTTGCACAGCCACCGTCACGGAGTACGCCACAGCATTCACGGGGAGCGCATATGCACATCAGGGGCGACCACGCCGAGCTGGTCGTCGGGGGCCGCCTCGACGTCCGCAGCGCGGCGGACGCCCGTACGGTCCTGCACTCGGCCGTCGACGACGGTGTCGGCGACCTGGTGCTCAACCTGTCCGAGCTCGACTCCTGGGACGCCACCGGACTCGGTGTGATCATGGGTGTCCACCGGCGGGCGGGCCGGTGCGGCCGGCGGCTGGTGCTGCGTGACGTGCCGCCGCAGATGCAGCGCCTGCTGGTGGCCACCCGGCTGCACCGCATCCTCGCCATCGAGGGCGGCATCGGCGTCGAGTCCCTGCCCCGCGTCTAGTGCTGCGACCGGAAAGGTTCACCGGCTCGCGACGCCCGGCACGGCTCCCCCAAGCTCTTCGAGCAGGGGGGACCCCCAGCCGCGTTGTCGC
>NZ_JBIVPK010000061.1:0-39111 GCF_044754605.1 Streptomyces sp. NPDC093064 | reverse complement strand
GGACCGGCACATGCCCCACCTGCCACCGCGGCATCCCCGCTTCAGCTCCGCCAGAACACCACCCACGCCAGCCAACCTAACGAAGTACTACTAGCCAAGGTCACGCAAACAGGCACGGCGGGAAAGCCCGGCGGCAACGGCTGTCGGCCGACCGCGGATGACCACGACGAAAAGGCATGCGGCCGCACCGAGAACAACCGCGTACCGCTGCCCGGTGACGCCCGAGAGAACGCCAACGCGACCTGCCCCACAGGCGTGCGGGCTGTCTTGCGGGTTGTCCGTCATGACGCCTGCTCGAAGGCAAGGTCGCTGGCCAGCACCGCGGCGCCGGTCACACCGGCTCGCGGTCCCAGGTCGGACAGCACAACGGGCAGGTTCCTGGTCGCAAGCGGCAGCGACCGGTGGTACACGACGCTGCGGATCTCGGCGAGCAGGATGTTGCCGAGCTGGGCGAGCCCGCCACCGATCACGATCATCGAGGGGTTGGCGAAGCTGACCAAGCCGGCGAGCACGCCGCCGACGTGGCGCCCGCCGTCGCGGATGAGTCGGATGCACGTCACGTCGCCCTCGGACGCGCCCTCGGCCACGTCCTTCGCGCCGACCGCGCCGGAGGCGGCAAGCCGCTCGGCCAGTGCCGGGGACCCATTCGAGCGCGCCGCTGCGGTCGCCTCGCGGGCGAGTACGGCGTCGCTGAACAGCGCCTCGAGGCAGCCGACGTTGCCGCAGGAACAGACCGGCCCGTGCGCGTCGACCTGGATGTGCCCGATGTCGCCCGCGCAGCCGTCAGTCCCGCGGTAGACGTGCCCGTCCTGATAGATGCCGCACCCGACCCCGGTTCCGATCTTGATGAACAGGAAGTCGTTGACCGAGTGCGCAGCGCCGCCATGCCGCTCGCCTATCGCCATGATGTTCACGTCGTTGTCGACGATCGCGGGGCAGCTGTGCTCACGGGTGAGGTACTCCCGCACAGGGAACCGGTCCCAGCCCGGCATGATCGGCGGCGACACCGGCATACCGTCGCGGAAGCTCACCGGGCCAGGCACCCCGATGCCGACCGCGGTCAGCCGCTCGTACGCCCCCTCCGCGCGGGCTTTGGCGAGCAACTCGTCGACGCGGTGGAGGATCGCTTTCGGCCCCGCCCGGAGGTCGGCGGACTCGTGGTACGCCGCCACCTGCTCCAGGCGACCATTGGTCACCTCGACGTCGATCGAGGTGGCGTCCAGGTCGATGGCGGCGAAGCGCAGATCCGGGTTCAGCTCGACGAGCGTCGACCGGCGGCCGCCTCGGGACGTGGCGGGCCCGGCCTCTACGGCGTAGCCCGCCGCGATCAGACGCTCCAGCTCGGCGAGCAGCCGCCGCCGCGGTACCTCAAGGCGGTCGGCCAGTTCAGCACGCGACAACGCGCCTTCATCGCGCAGCAGCCGCAGCAGCTCAACGTGCAGCGGTTCTGGGCTTCGCACCGGGTTCACCTCTGACGCGTTCATATCAGCGCAACATGCTGCGCTTAACCACAATAGTGACTTTTGCCAGGACTGTTCTATATCTTCGGACCTTACCTCTAGAACTTTTGTTCTCCTATGCAGAAGCCTCAGACAGGATTCGCCGGCTCGCACCCCGCTCGCGCCGCGGTCGCCACCGTGTCGCATGGCCACCGCGGCGCAAGCAGAACGGAGAGCTGCCAGGTGTCAGCCGCGGAGTGCCGCCATGTTGGTCGCACTGATCCTGGCGAACCTCAGGGACTGGCCCTGATCCGAGTTGCCGCCCGGGGCGTTGTCCTGCTCGTAGTTCGAGTTGTAGTGGCCCTTGGCGCCGATGGTCTTGTAGAAGGTCTTGTAGTCGATGTCGCTGCGGGAGTCGCCGAACGGGATGAAGTTGTAGCCGTTGCCGACACCGGGTGCCTCGCCGGTGGCGTCGCCGTCCTTGGCGTGGAACAGCTGGTACCGCTGTCGCTGCTTCGCGACCTGGGCGGCCGGGTCGAAGATGTCCTCGACGCGGTTGCCCTCCCAGTCGTAGCGCCACCGCCACTGGTGCTGGGCGACGTGCGCCCAGTACACGTCCAGCTCGATGACGCACAGGGCCGGGTCGGTGACGTCGAGATAGTGCTGCATGAGGCGCTTACCCGACTCTCCCCGCACCTGCGTGGGCGGAATCGGCCTACCTGTCACGCGGTCCTCGGTCACGGTGACCATGGGACCGTCCTGCAGGAAGTTGTACGCCGGCGAGTGGTTGTGGGTGTACATGTGGATGCCCGACTGCAGGCTGAGCGTGTTCAGCGCCTCCCACTTCTCGCCGGCGACGGTCCACGGCTCGATGTTGCGGTTGCCCGCGTTCGTCGGGTCGTTGCCGGTGCCCATGTACGGCATGCCCAGGATCGCCGCGAATTCGAGCTCGGTCTGCAGCCGCTCGTAGTCCTGTGTGGACATTGCGCCGCCGGGGCTGTTCGGGCCGTTCCACGTGTTCGGTACGAACCCGTGGTTGCCGATCGCCTCCAGACCGTACGCGTCGAGGAAGCCGCGCAGCGTACGCGCGTATGCCAGGTACGCCGCTCGCGACTGCGCTGTGGTGACGCCGCCGGGGGCCGGGTTGGGCACGTCACCGCCGGGGTTCGCGGCGTTCTGGCCGTAGCCGGCGAACTCGATCTGCTTGAAGCCGCAGTTCGCCAGGAACTCGAACAGCTCCAGCCAGCCGCCGGGCAGCGGCACGAGCGGGCCGAGGTCGGTGGGGTCCTGCGGGAAGTTCGGGCCACCCAGGCGGCCCATGGTGGGTGAGACGCCGCGCGCCGCGCTCGCCGCGATGCCGACCCGCGTGGGCACATCGCGCTGGCTGTAGGTGATCGTGCCCAGCTTGCCGCCCGGGATGAGCCGCCCGTTGGCCGCGCTCGCCTGGGCCGGCGTGAACACGGACGCGGGGCCGAGTGGGCTGAACGTCGCGGCCACCGCCGCGCCCGTGCCGACCATGAACCGGCGCCGGTTGAACTTGCTGTTGAAGGCCATTGTGGTTCTCTCTTTCGAAGTGGCTGAACCAAACCAAGGGCCGGGGCGCCGTGCCGATCGCACGGCGCCCGGCCGCGGGGCCGTGCTAGGGCGCGCTCACCCCTCGCCCGCCGAACTCGACCCAGTTGAGGTTGAACAGGTTGGCGCCGGTCTGGCCGCCCGTGACCGACCGGAACACGAGGTAGATCTTGTGCTTGCCGCCCGGGTTGGTGATCGGGAACGTCTGGCTCTGCCACTTCGCCGTGTCACCGGTCGACGTGAGCTTCGCCGTGGTGAGAATCGGCCCGCCGACCGAGTCGAGGTGGACCTCGACGGCGGCCATCGGGCTACCCGCCGGCACCTGCGTCGACGTGCTCGCCACCCGGAACGTCATCGAGTCGCTGTTCAGCAGGTTGAACGGTCCGTTCAAGGCGATCCAGTCGCCGCTGCCGAGGCTGCCTCGGTGCTGGCTGCCGCCGTCCGGGTCGTTCGTCGTGGCGACGTTGGTACCGGACTCCTCGAGGGCGAACTCGACCTCCTGGCGCTTTTGCCGGATCTCGTTCTGAGCGACCGTCGTCAGCGCCGGAACGCCGCCGGCACCGCCGCGATCGGTGTATGAGGCGCTGATGACGCCGAACACGTTGCCCCCGTGGGACACGTCGTCAGGGTCGGTCGGCAGCACACCCGTGCAGCCGTGGACGGTCTGCTCGGCGTGGCCGTGACTGTCGTGGCCGAGGACGAACGTCACCTCGACCCGGTTGCAGTCGATCGTCTTGTCCTCGGGGTCGGTGACCGTCACCGAGAACGGGATGCTCTCGCCGAAGGAGAACAGGCCGCCCTCGACCGGCGTACTGACGGTCACGGTGGGCGCGGTGTTGCCGACCGTGATGGTCGTGTTCGCCGAGGCGGACTTGCCGCTCGAGTCGAACACCGTAAGTCGCGCGGTGTACTGCCCCGGCGTCGTATAGGTGTACTTCGGGTCGGGGTCGATCGAGTCGACGACTCCGTCACCGTTGAAGTCCCACTCGAACCGAATCGAGTCGCCCGGGTCGGGATCCCGCGAGCCCTCGCTGGAGAACTGCACGGTCAGCGGTGCGGAGCCGTTTGTCGGCGTCGCCGCGAGCTTCGGGATCGGTGCGCGCTGGCCCTTGACGTAGTCCCACCGGTACATGCCGGCGTCGTTGTTGCTGGTGAAGAAGCCGTCGCCGTAGGTGAGCAGGTAGAAGTGACCGTTCCCGTCGAACTGCATGTCCATCGGGTTGTCGCACTCGAACGGGTTGTTCGTCTCCGGGACCCGCTTTGCAGAGAGGCCGCCGCAGTCGAGCAAGTTGTTGATCTTGAATACCCGGCCCTTCGAGTCCAGGCGGATCTCCCGCAGGGTGTCCCGGGTGAACTCGCCGAAGAAGACCGCGTTGTCGTAGTACGGCGGCAGCTTCGTCGCATCCGGGTTGTCCGGGTCGAAGTGGTACTTGGCCGCGCCGTGCGGGCCGACACCGCCGGTGCCGAGCTCGGGGAACAGCCGCGGGCAGGTGGTGGCGCCGGAGCCGTTGTAGTAGGCGAGGCACGGCGTACCGATCGGGTTGTCCGCCCGGTTCTCGGGTGTGAACGAGTACCAGATGTCCGGGTTGGTGATCGGCGGGCTGTACTCGAGGCCGGGCTCCACGGTGGGCCCACCGGAGAGGTTCCACCTGGAGTCGTTCTGCGGCCCGCGGTTGGGGTTGTCGCACTCGAACGTCTGCGGCGGACTGTCCTGCGGCGTGGAGGTGTTGAAGTCCCAGCGGTAGTACGGCAGGTCCGTCCGGTAGCAGAGCGGCCAGCCGTAGTTCGCCGGCTTGCGAACGATCTCGACCCGGCCGGTCCCAGCCGGCCCGCGGAAGTTCTGCGGGGTCTGCGAGTCGGGCGAGTAGTCGGTGACGTAGGCGACGTCGTTCTCGTCGACCTGGATCCGGAACGGGTTCCGGAAGCCCATCGCGTAGATCTCCGGACGGGTCTTGTCCTTGCCGACAGGGAAGAGGTTGTCCGCGGGGACCGTGTAGGCGCCGCCGAACTTGTTCTGATCGCCGGCGGCGATGGCGCCGTCCTTGACCGTGATGCGCAGGATCTTGCCGCGCAGGTCGTTGGTGTTCAGCGCCGAGCGGCGAGCGTCGACGTGCGGGGCGTTGAACTGTCCGTTCGTGGTCAGCATGTCGTTGAAGGGACTGAAGCCCCCGGAGTTGCCGCCGCCGGCCGGGGTGTCATCGCCGGTGACCATCCACAGGTTGTTGTGCTTGTCGAAGTCGATGTCGCCCGCGACATGGCAGCAGGCGCCGCGGTTGACCGGAACGCGCATGATCTCCTGCTCGGACGCGACGTCGAGGTGTGCCGGCTTGTCCGCGGTGGCATCGACGAACTTGAAGCGGGAGAGCTGGAAGTACCCGACCCAGGGATCCCAGACCGCCGGCGAGTCCCCGGTGTTCGGCGCGTTCGCCTCCGGAGTCGTCTGCGTGACGATCTCGCCGGTCGACAGCTTCACGTCCTTCACCGTGGGTGGCGCGTAGTAGAGGTAGACCCAGTGGTTGGTCTTGAAGTCGTTGTCGATCCCCGGCCCGTACATGCCGTCCTCGCTGGCCTGGTAGACCGGGATCTGGGCCAGCACGGTGGTCTTGTTCGACTTGGGGTCGTGCAGCCGGACGCTGCCGCGGCGGTCGGTCTGGATGACCCGGCCGTCGGGAAAGACGTCGAAGCCGATCGGCTCGCCCAGGTTCGGCGGCGCCGCGACGGTCGTCTGCTGGTAGTTGGCCAGCACCGTCGCGCCGCAGTCGGAGTACACCGGGTCGGCCTGCCCGGCCGCCCACTTGATCGCGCCGCCGAGGTGCGAGCGCAGGTTGGTCTCGCCGAAGCTGGCGGCGGTGTTGCCGAGCGCGGTGTAGAACGAGCGGCCGCCCTGCCAGTCCTTGCACCAGGTGACCGGGTGGTCGTGCCCCATCGTGCCGCCGCTGATGCCGGTGAGCGTCCCGCCCCACGACTGCTGCTTGAAGGTGTCCTCGACGACGGTGGCGATGACATGGCTCTTGCCACGCACGTTGGACTTGAAGTTGTACCAGGCGTCGGTGCGGGTCCAGTACTCCGGCAGGTTCTTCGACGCGTCGTGGACGCGGTCGGCGACCTTGATGGTGCCGGGCTGCACGCCGGTCCGGCCGGACGCGCGGGTGCCGAGGGCGTCGGACAGGAAGTCCCAGCCGGGCTGGGCCTCGATCGCCGAGCCGATGGCGACGAAGCCGCCGCCCGCGCGGTAGTACGCCTCGAAGGCGTCCTGCTGGGCGGTGGTGAGCAAGTCGCCGCTGGTGTTGAGGAAGACGACGGCGCGGTACTGCTTGAGATGCTCCTCGTCGAACTTGCGGGCGTCGTCGGTCACCTGGACCGCGAACCGGAGTTGATCGCCGAGCTGCCTGATGGCGCCGACACCTGCGGCGGTCGCCGCCGGGTCTCCGCCCGTGGATTTCGTGAAGACCAAGACTCTGTATTGCATGCCGCGGCTGTCCGGCGCGGCCGCGGCCGCCTCCGGGGCGGACGCCGATGCCAGGCCGATGAGCGCGCTGGCCACGAGCGCGAGCAGCACGCCGAACGCGGTGAGGCGGCGGCGGAGGGCTATGCGCATGGAACCTCCTCGGGGGTACGCCCGACCAACGGGCCGTCGCGCGGAGACGGCCCGGCCGGGAAGGGTGCGGTATGCGCCGGTATGTCCAGAGGAAAAGGCAAACGGGTAGTCGATCGCTGCAGTGCGAGTGAGGATGGAGTGACGGCAAGTGCGTCCACTACGCCGAGTTGCGCGTCAATCGCTCACCGGGATCACTGGTGAGCGACTGACGCAGTCCAAGTTCTTGCGCGGATCGTATAGGCGCGAATCCGCCAAAGATAGAGTCTGATGCGCGAAAGTTTTTGGCAAACAAGCTGAACTTCTGCTCAGACAAGCCAAAGTCCGCTGAAGATGAGAGGAACGCCGTTGCCCAGCCGACGATCTCCGACGGCACATCACCGGCGTACGGGCGATTCGCCCAACTGGTGCGGGCCGACGAGGACACGGTGCGCGATGTGATCCGCCGGTTCAACGAGATCGGCCTGGCCTGTCTGGACCCTCGCTGGGCAGGAGGCCGTCCCCGCCGACTCAGCTCTGACGACGAGGACTTCGTCGTCCAGACGGCCATCACCCGACCGACCGAGCTCGGCGAGCCCTTCACCCGCTGGTCCCTGCGCAAGCTCGCCGCCTGCCTGCGTCTCGTCCACGCCCGCGTCATCCGCATCGGCTGCGGGGCCTGCGCTGCCTGCTCGCCCGACGCAGCGTCACCTTCCAACGCACCAAGGCCTGGAAGGAATCCCCCGACCCCGCCTGCGACGCCAAGCTCGACCGCATCGAGGAGGTGCTTGGGCGACACCCTCCTCGCGGCCTGGTGAGGCCGGGAACAACTGGCCCTCGGCCGTGGCTCGTTGAAGCCGTTCCGCAGTGACCCGGACGCGGCGGGCCGGCACGCCGTCGGCGTCCGGCGTGTCGACCAGCGGGCCTCCACCGCCACCGAGTGGGTCTTCGACCGCAAGCACCTACTTACCTCGGTGAACGCAGCTACCTCACCGAGGACGCCACAGCGTGCAAGAAGTGCACGGTCCTGGAGGTGACCGCCGTCCCAAGTACGTCCAGTACGAGGACTTCCGGCCGGGCACTCCCCCAAGCTCTTCGAGCAGGGGGGAGTGCCCGGAGTACGCACCGGACGCCGCTCCTTCACGGGCAAACATCGCCCGCCGCGG
Organism: Streptomyces sp. NPDC093064; assembly: GCF_044754605.1. Taxonomy (NCBI): domain Bacteria; kingdom Bacillati; phylum Actinomycetota; class Actinomycetes; order Kitasatosporales; family Streptomycetaceae; genus Streptomyces; species Streptomyces sp. NPDC093064. The sequence goes on along the minus strand of NZ_JBIVPK010000061.1, from coordinate 31,360 downwards.
TGCTAGCTGATCTTTTTCCAGGGCCCGTTGGGGATACCCGGGGTTTGGTTGCGGGTGTACCACTGGGCCTGGTAAGTGCTGCCCTGATAGGTGACCCGGTCGCCGGAGTTGTAGATCGTGGTCGGGGTCCAGGCCGCGAGTCCGTTCGGTCCGGGGGGCGCCTGCTCCTCCCACGAACCGGTCGGGTCACCGGGGGTCTCATTGCGGGTGCGCCAGTCCGCCTTGAAGGTCTTGCCGTTGTAGACGGCCACGTCGCCCGTGTTGAAGATCCGCGACGCCGTCCAGATGGCGGTCCCGTCCTCCGTCATGGCGATCTCCTGCCACGGGCCTTGCGGGTCCCCCGGGTTCTGGTTCTGCGTGCTCCAAGAGGCCGTGTACATCTTGCCCTGGTAGCCGACCTTGTCGCCGGTCTTGTACGACGTCGAGGCGCTGCATGCCGGGGGCAGGCCCACCGTGACGGTCAGGGTCTGGGCTTCCGGTGTGAGCAGATCGCTGCCCGAGTAGGACGCGAGCATCACGTGGCTTCCGACGGCCAGACCGATCGGCAGAGTGAACGTTGCCCTGCCGTTGGTCAGGGTGGCCTTGCCGCGCGAGGTAGCCCCCTCGTCGAGGGTGACGGTGCCGGTGGCGGGCAGGCCGGGGGCGCTGACCGTTACCGTCACCGTGGCCGCCGTCCCGAACTGCGCGGCCGGGGCGGCCGTGGCCATCTTCGGGACGACCGGCATGATCACGACCGTTGCCTGCTTCGTCGCGGTGAACCCGTAGTCGTCGGTCCCGGTCACTGTCACCGGGTAGCTGCCGGGCATGGACGTGTTGACCTGGGAGACGTCGACCTTGATCGTGCCAGGGACGTTGAGCCTCCCGCCGAAAGCGTCGAGCACCGCCGCCTCGGTCATGCCGGGGCCGGCGAGGGAGACGGAGTCGTTGGCCGGTCACCGCGACCGGGTCGGAGACGTAGCCGTCCTTCTTCGCGGTCACCAGCACGGTGTAGTGGCCCACCGTGCGGTAGTCGACGTCGCTGGAGTCGACGGTGATGGTCGCGTCGGCGGAGTCGGACGTGACGCCGATGGCACTGCGCAGGGCCGCGTCGTCGGCCGGCCCGTGGCCGGCCTGGTAGACCAGCGCATCCTTGTCCACGCTGACGGTCGGGGCCGGGGCAGACGGAAGCGGGGTGCCGAGCGTGAAGGTGGTCACGACCGCGGTCTGGTCGCTGGTCCAAGCGTTGGCGTTGCCATCGGTGTCCGACGGCCAGCCGGCGACGAGGGTGTTGGAGCCGAGCGTATGGAGGTCGCTGCCGGCGTAGTCGACGTAGTCGATCCGGTCGTGCGGCTCGGCGCCGCCGGTCGTCGGGTTGGTCGTCACGATGGGCGACCAGGTGTTCCCGGCATCGGCCGCCGGATCGGGGTGGGCCTTGCGGAAGGAGTCCGTCAGGCCCGTGCCGGTGATGGCGTCGGGCACCGGCCAGTGGACGGCGCCGACGTTGCAGTGCTTGGCAGCGGTGGCATCGGTCCAGTCGGCGGCCGACGGGGAGGCGAGGTCGCCGAGGAACACCACGGGCGTGGTTTCGGCCGAGTCGACCTCGGGCTTGATCGCGGCGGCGATGGCCTGAGCCTGGGCGTAGCGGGTGCTCGCCTTCTCCGCGGCGACAACGGCCGACGCGTCGGTTCCGGCTTCGGCACAAGCCTGCTCCGGCCCGTAGGCCGTCTCGTCGAGAGCGGCATTCCACACCCGGACGTTCCGGCCGCCCACGTTGACCGTCACACCGACGGCGGGGACCGAGTCGGTCGCGACGACAACCCCTGTCGAAGAGATGGGCCAGGCGGAAACGATGCCGAGACCGCCCTCGCCCTCGTAGTCGTACCAGCCGAGTGCCTTCGCGAGTTGGTGCGCGCCGGTTCCGCCGTCCTCCTGGACGCCGATGACGTCGAGGCCGTTGTTGGCGATGACGGTGAGGTTCTTCAGCAGCGAGTCGTCCACATGCTTGCCGGCATCCCAGAGGTTCCAGGTAGCGGCGGCGACCTGTGGGGCGTCATCGGCGGCGATGACCGGAACCTCGACGGTGATCTGGGAGGTCGTGGTCCCGTCGGTGGCCTGCACGGTGATCGTGCCCGGGTGTTGGGGCGCTGCGCTCGGCGCGGTCCCGCTCACGACGCCGTGAGCATCGACGCTGAGCCAGGAGTCACCGCTGATCTTCTTGTACGAGGTGACGGCGTTGCCGTTCCACAGGCCGGCCACCGACTGCGAGACCGCGGCCTTCACTCGGGCCTGCGGGGCGTGGAAGGTGTCGGTGACGAAGCCCTCGGGCACGGTGGCGACGGGGGTGGTCGGCACGGCGACAGGTGCTCCGCACAGGCATCGATGGCGTCGATCCGGGCTTTCTCGGCGCCGTGTGAATCGGCCTCCCCGTCCAGTCGGCGGTAGCAGACCAGGGCGGCGGCGATGCCGGCGAAAGCCAGGAAATGCGCCGCCACCGTGGAGTTTGGTCGGTCGTCGCCGCCGGGGTCCGCGCCGGGAGCGGATGGGCGGGATACCCCGCACAAGCGGCTCCAGCCCCTGACTGTCGTGGGTGTTCGCGGCGGAGATGCCGATGGGGAGCGGCAAGGCCTTCCTCGGCCTCGCCACCTGACTGATCACCCACCGACGCGTCCAACGCCTTTGTCAGAACCTCTTACTCGACGACGAGGTCCACCGGGATGTTGCCGCGGGTGGCGTTGGAGTACGGGCAGACCTGGTGGGCCTGCTCGACCAGCTTGCGGCCGGTGGCCTTGTCGATGCTGTCGGGCAGTTCGATGCGGAGGGTCACGGCGAGCGCGAAACCCTCGCCCTGCTTGCCGATGCCGACCTCACCGGTGACCGCGGCATCACTGACATCCACCTTCGCCATCCGGCCGACCACGCCGAGGGCGCTGGCGAAACAGGCGGCGTACCCCGCGGCGAACAGCTGCTCGGGGTTGGTGCCCTGCCCGTTGCCGCCCATCTCCACCGGGACGGCCAGCTGCAGGTCGAGCTTGCCGTCGGAGCTGACGGCGCGGCCGTCCCGGCCGTGAGTGGCGGTGGCGACGGCGGTGTAGAGCGTGTCCATGGGGACCAAGTCCTCTCGAAGCGATACGAGTATCGGTTGCGGATATAAGTAGAGCACACAATTGAGTTGTGCACAATCAAATGGCGCAGTGTCCGGTTATCCTGGCCGCATGACTACCGAGGTTCCGCCCAGCGCCCCGCCGGACGAGGAGTGGCTGCGTCTGGACCGCCAGATCTGCTTCTCCCTCCATGCCGCCTCGCGTGCCTTCAACGGCGTCTACCGCGTGGTCCTCAAGGAGCTCGGGCTGACCTACCCGCAATATCTGGTGATGCTGGTGCTCTGGGAGCACGGCGACACGCCCGTGAAGCGGCTCGGGGAGCATCTGCGACTGGACTCCGGCACCCTGTCCCCCCTGCTCAAGCGGCTGGAGGCGGCCGGTCTGGTGCATCGGGAGCGCAGCGCGCGTGACGAGCGGTCGGTCGAGGTGCGGCTCACCGAGGAGGGCGCGGCACTGCGCGAGCGGGCGCTCCGGGTGCCCCACCGGATCGGCACGGCGACCGGCTTCACCGTCGACGAGATCCGCGAGCTGCGCGCCCGCCTCGACCGGCTCACCATGGCGCTCGACACGGCGGCCCTGGAGGAGGCTCCCGACTGCGGGTGACAGCTGCCGGACATGAGAGGGACCCGAGGCGGGGCCGGAGGCGTACGGATCGTTGCGCGCGACGAGTCACCCCCTTCCCGTCATGATCCGGGGGTGTCACCGGGCCCGGAGGCATCGACGGACCGCCTGATCGAGTCTACTGAGGGCGTATCCGACAAGTTGAACTTAGTGCAAGACGCTGCGTACCGTTGAGGACATGGCACGCAACACCCTCACCCGCGACCAGATCGTCCATGCCGCCATCGAGCATCTGGACACTGACGGCCTCGAAGGCCTGAACATGCGCGCCCTGGGCAAACGACTCGACTCCGCTGCTACCGCCGTGTACTGGCACGTCAAGAACAAGGACAACCTCGTGCTGCTCGCCACCGACCAGGTCTGGAGCGAGCTCGAACTACCCGACCTGGCAACGGCCGACTGGCGCACCGCGGCCACCGCGATGGCCACCGACCTGTACACGATGTTCACCAGGCACCCCTGGCTGGTGCAGGTCCTCGCTGCCCACGTCGTCTACGGCGAGGGCAAAGCCCGCCACGACGACCACCATCTCGCCGTCTACGAGACCGCAGGCTTCACCGCCACCCAGGCCGACCAGGCCGCGGCCGCCGTCTTCACCTACGTCCTCGGCAACGCCGCCGGCACCGCCGCGACCGCTGCACTCACCCGCAAACTCGGCGACGGCAGCACCGCCGCGGAAGAGCAGGTCCAGGCCGCCATGACCCAAGCCCGAGAGATCGCGATGCGCTACCCCCGCCTGCGCGCCCGCCTGGAGACCCCCGCGGCCACCGGCTACGCCGTCGCCCCCGCCGGGACCTTCGAACTCGGCCTCCACGCCCTCCTTGACGGGCTGGCGAGGCAGCACACCGGAAAGGCCGGCGACCAATGAGCCCCGCACACCGTCGGCTGGATGCCCACGGTGTGCGCTGCGTCGCCGCCCGCCGTAAGGCGGTTCAGTGATCTGCCGTGGGAGGGAGCTGCTGCAAGGTCCAGCCGTTGCCGTCCGGGTCGGTGAACGCCGCGTAGGAGACGGTCGGCTTGCCCGGCGCGCTCAGGTCCTCCACCTCGGCGACCTCGACTCCGTGCCCAACCAACTCGGCCCGGGCGGCGTGGATGTCGTCAACGACGAGGTGCAGGCCCTGGACCGAGCCCGGGGGAGTTCCGACGAGGCCAACGCCGATGGCAATCGAGCAGGCCGACCCCGGCGGCGTCAGCTGGACGACGCGGAACGCGTCGTTCGGGCTGAAGTCGAGGTCGACCTTGAAGCCGAGCCGGTCGGCGTAGAAGGCCTTGGCGCGGTCGACGTCGGCGACCGGGAGCAGGATCAGTTCGAGGCGGTAGTCCATGGCGGCAGTTCCCTTCGCGAGGCTTGGTGGTCAGAGTGGCGCAGGCTGGAATCGACAGCGCATCTGCCCCCTGGGACGGAGCCGACAGGCCGTTCTCGACATCCTCTGCCATCTGGCTCCGTTCACTTCTAACGACAGCGTTTGTCGATGAGTGGTCACGTCCGCTGGAGTGATGTATCGACGGTCACTCGGTGATCTCGTTTTGAGGCTGTGCGGTGAGTCCGGTGGGCAGTGCGATCTCCTCGGTTTCCGACTCAAGGAGTTCGCAGCCCATGTCGTGGCGGGCTTCGGTCCACTCGTCGTTCTGCTCGGCCAGGACGAACCCGTGACACCGGGCCGAAGGCATCCGGGGCGTCCCGCGAAAGGGCGCTATACCTCCGATGGCGGGGCCCTGCCACACCGTATTTCTCACCCCCAACACCGGGTCCTACTTGCGGAAACGGCAGCTACGATCGAATCGATGTACATAGCAACGAATAGCAACGAACAAGGACGGTGACTGCCATGAGCCGCACCATGCTGGCGTACCGCATCCCTGAATGGGAACACCCCGCCGAAGTCGTCGAGGTCCCCGTACCGACACCGGGGCCGGGCCAGGTCCTGGTCAAGGTGGCCGGATGCGGGCTGTGCCACTCCGACTTCACCATGCTGGGCATGCCCGCCGAAACCGGCCGCGCCATGGGCTGGAACATGCCCTTCACCCTCGGCCACGAGACCGCTGGCCACATCGCCGAACTCGGCCCCGGCGTCACCGGCTTCACCTCCGGGGACGCGGTGGCACTGGTCTCCCCCGCCTCCTGCGGCACCTGCTCCTTCTGCGTCCGCGGCCAGGACAACAACTGCCCCAACGCCCCCGCCGGACGCGGCTTCGGCCGCGACGGTGGCCTCGCCGAATACGTCCTCGTCGACGACCTGCGCGCACTGCTGCCGCTACACGGCCTCGACCCGCGCACCGCGGGCCCGCTCACCGACGCCGGCGCCACCTCCTACCACGCCGTGCGCCGCGCGGTGCCGCGCATCCGTCCTGGCGGCACCGCCGTCGTCATCGGCGCGGGCGGCCTCGGCGCATTCGCGGTGCAGTATCTTCGTCTGCTCACCGGCGCCAACGTGATCGCCGTCGACACCGACCAGGCCCGTCTGAAGCTGGCCCATGAGCTGGGCGCGCACAACACGCTCGTTGGCACCAACGAGCAGACTGCCGATCAGATCCGCGCCCTCACGGACGGGTACGGAGCGGACGCCGTGCTGGACTTCGTCGGCGTGGACGCCACCATCGCCACCGGCACCGCCGCCGTCCGCCCCGCAGGCGCCTACGGCCTCATCGGCGCCGCCATGGGCCGCCTCCAAACCCCCTGGTACGGCGGACTGCCCCGCGACGGCGAAGTCTTCAACTTCCAGGGCAGCAGCATCGCCGACGTCCAAGAGGTGATGACGCTCGCCGAAACCGGACGCATCCAGAACAACGTCGACATCTTCCCCTTCGCCAAGGTCGAGGAAGCGTACAAGGCACTGCACGACGGCACCCTCCACGGCCGCGCCGTCGTCATCTTCGACAACTGAACCGGGCAGCACCCAGAGTGCGTAACCGTTTCGCCAAACCCGACGTTGAGCCTTGCGTCCGGGGAACAGACAAGATGTGCACCTGACCTCGCAGCGCCCTCGGCATCCAGCCGGGGCGCTGCGTTCGCTGTCTCCTTGGGCGTGAGATGTCAGGGAACTCTGCGCCGTCAGGGTGCAACCGGCTGGAGCAGGACGACGAGTACTTCAGCCGCGAGATCGCGGACGGCGCTCCCACTGCCAACGAGGCGCTGCGCGCGGTCGTCCACGGCGGCCCCATGCAGCCTCGGCCGCCTCTGGCGTGTCCATGGCCGCACGTGTCACACGATCGCCATTCGGCCGACATGGGTAAATCCACCCCACGGACCTTTCGCAATCGCACATTGCCCTCTTTTGCACAGCAGTTGACCGATGTACCTTCCCCGCATGCCGAAATTTGCCCGCCGCACGCGCCTCAGAGGCAGCTCACTGGCGTCCGCGGCAACCGCCGCCTTAATGACCGCGTTCCTGTTCCCGGGTGCCGCACACGGCGCCCCCGGTACCGAGCGAGTCGCAACAGCCACTGCCGCGACTCCGCGCGAGAGCCAGCCCGTCTACTCGTACGCCGACGCGATCCGCGAAACCGTCTGGGTCGACACCGGGCTCGACGGTGACGGCGACGGCCGCACCGACCGCGTCGCCGTCGACATCGTCCGCCCCCGCGAATCCGCCGCCCAGGGCCGCAAGATACCCGTGATCATGGACGCCAGCCCCTACTACTCCTGCTGCGGGCGCGGCAACGAAAGCCAGAAGAAGACCTACGACGCGCACGGCAACCCGGTCCAGTTCCCGCTCTTCTACGACAACTACTTCGTGCCCCGCGGCTACGCCTTCGTCGCCGTGGACCTGGCCGGCACGAACCGTTCCGACGGCTGCGTCGACGTCGGCGGCCGCTCCGACATCCAGTCCGCGAAGGCCGTCGTCGACTGGCTCGGCGGCCGCGCCCACGGCTACGCCACCCGCACCGGCGGCGACCGCGTCCGCGCCTCCTGGACCAACGGCGCCACCGGAATGATCGGCAAGAGCTACGACGGCACCATCGCCAACGGCGTCGCCGCGACCGGCGTCAAGGGCCTCAAGACGATCGTCCCGATCGGCGGCATCTCCTCCTGGTACGACTACTACTTCGCGCAGGGCGCCCCGCTCTACGACTCAGGACCCGAGTGGCTGTCCGACTACGTGGAGAGCCCGGCCGCCCGCGCCCGCTGCGCCGCCGTGCAGAAGCGCCTGGTCGACGAGGCGCCGCGCACCGGCGACTGGACCCGACTGTGGAACGAGCGCGACTACGTCAAGGACGCCCACAAGGTGAAGGCCAGCGTCTTCGTCATCCACGGCATGCAGGACCTGAACGTGCGCACCAAGCACTTCGGACAGTGGTGGGACGCCCTCGCGAAGGCAGGCGTCGACCGCAAGATCTGGCTGTCGCAGACCGGTCATGTCGACCCGTTCGACTTCCGGCGCGCGGAGTGGGTCCGCACCCTGCACCGCTGGTTCGACCATGAACTCCTCGGCTACGACAACGGCGTCGACGGCGAACCCATGGCCGACATCGAGCGCGCCCCGGACCACTGGTCCACCGACCGTGTCTGGCCACCCCGCTCCACCACCGCGACCACCCTGCGCCCCGGCAACGGCAGCACATCGGGCGTCGGCACCCTCGGGCTGCACCGCGCCCCCGCAGGCACCACCGAGACCTTCACCGACGACCCGAAGCTGAGCGAGGACGACTGGGCCGCCGGGATCGACCAACGGACCGCCGCCAAGGCCGGATTCGTGACGCCGCCGCTCGCCCACGACCTGCGCCTGTCCGGCTCGTCCACGGTGACCGTGACCGCGACCCCCACGACCACGACCGCTCATCTGTCGGCCGTCCTCGTCGACCTCGGACCCGCCACCATCCGCGACTACGCGGGCTCCGGCGAAGGCATCACCACCCTCACCGACCGGACCTGCTGGGGCGCGAGCACCAGCGGCGACAGCTCCTGCTTCAAGGAGACCAAGGCGAAGACCACCGACGTCAACCACACCGTCTTCAGCCGCGGCTGGGCCGACCTCGGCACCTACGCCGACCCCGGAAGGGGCCGGCCCCTCACCCCCGGCAAGTCCTACACGATCACCCTGTCCCTCGCGGCGAGCGACCACGTCGTCCCGGCCGGACACCGCCTCGCCCTGATCGTCGCCGGCACCGACCAGGACCTCATCGACCCGCCGTCCAGCACCCCGACCATCACCCTCGACCTGGCCCGTACCTCGGCCCGGGTGCCGTTCGTCGGCGGCGCCGAAGCCTTCGTACGGGCCACCGAGGTCCCCCAAGCTCTCGGCTCCGCTCGAGCAGGGGGCACCTCCGTGCCGTCCGCGTCTGTCACCCCCCACGCGTCCCGTTCCGAGGGCGTGGCCCCGCCGCGCCCGGCCCACCGCATCCCGGGAGGTAGTCTCTGATGACACCGCGTAGCCGCACCCTCGCCCTGGCCATCGCGACGGCCGCACTTGCCGCACCCCTGGTGACGGCGCCCGCGCAGGCCGCCGACTCTCCGCCCCGTACCGGATTCGAAACCTCCGGCGGTGCGCGCTGGACGACCCAGCCCGAGGAGCAGGACTTCCTCGCCGCCGTCGACAAGGCCAGCGACCGGATGTCCGTGTCCCAAATCGGCACCACCAAGCAGGGGCGCCCGCTCCAGCTCGTACGAATCGGCGAACATCGCACCGCCGAAACGGTGTTGCTGGTCTGTTCCCAGCACGGTAACGAGCCCTCCGGACGTGAGGCCTGTCTGACCACCATCCGCGACCTCTCCTTCGCGCAGGACGCGCGGACCCGCAACTGGCTCGCCCACAGCACCCTCCTCGTCGTGCCCACGGCCAACCCGGACGGCCGCGCCGCCAACACCCGGGGCAACTCCGACGGCGTCGACATCAACCGCGACCACCTTGCCCTGCAGACCGCCGAAGGGCGGGCCATGGCCGCCGTGATCCGCGACCAGAAGCCCGATGTCATCTACGACCTGCACGAGTACGGCGCCACACCCAAGTACTACGACAAGGACCTCTTCGACCTGTGGCCGCGCAATCTCAACACCGACCCCAAGGTGCACGAGACGGCCGAAGCCCTGTCGGGTTCGTATGTACGGCCGGCCGCGAACGGTGCCGGGTACTCGACCGGCACGTACGGCATCTGGACCGACCCGGTCACCGATGAGCCCCTCAAGCAGACCGCCGGTGACGGGCAGGAACGCATCCTGCGCAATATGGCGGGGGTCAAGCACTCCGTCGGCCTGCTCATCGAGAGCCGCGTCGACGCACGCAATGACGCCGAGAAGGCCGACCCGGCGCTGAACCACCGTCGTCGCGTGCAATCCCACCTCTCCGCTCTCGGCGGCCTGTTCGACTACACCAGGGAGCGGCACGGCCAGATCGTGTCGGCCACCCACTCCGCCAGGGCGGCGGGCTACAGCGACCGCGGCCCGGTCTACCTCGGCGGCGCGGACAACGAGCCCGCACAGCCGTCCGAGGTACTGGACAAGGCGCCCTGCGGCTACCGGCTCACCGCAGCCCAGTACGCCGACGTCAAGGACGAACTCGCCCTGCACGGCGTGACGGTGCGGCCCGAGGGCGACGGCGCGTTCGTGCCGCTGCGGCAGTCGATGCGCGCGCTGGTGCCGCTGCTGCTCGACGCGCGTGCGCAGTACGAGCTCGTGGCGGGCACGCCCGTGGACAAGTGCTGACGTCCCACCGCAGCCGGGTCCGCGTCGCGCCTGCCCTTCGGGCGCACGACGAGGACAGGGACCCGCTCGACTAGACCGAGGCGGCCCGGCCCCCGACCGCCAGCCGGGCCGCCTCCCGGGCACAACCGCACGCAGCGCGCCGCGTCATGGTGAGCCTGCGCAAGACCGCCCTCGCCCTCACAGACCTGGCCGGCCGGCGCAACCACGCTGCTGCCGTGGACTTGCTATCAGTCATACCCCGATCACGCGCTCGACCTGATCAAGCCGGCTCACGCCCTGACTTCCATGACGCAGATGCCAGGCATCCCTCACGCGCACGGGCGCACGCTGATCGCCGTGGAGTCGGCTCATGACGCACTACACCTGGCGCATGTATATGAATATTTGAAACGAGTGAGAAATCCATTTGCATTTCATGACAGGCAGCGTTTTTTCGGTATTTGGGGGTGTCGCAAGGTGGACGATCAGTGCGTCCCCGACCGAACCGGTCCGGGGAATGGCGGGGCGTCAGCCCCGACTCGTACGGAAAGGCCTGAACATGATCAACGGGTTGAAGAGGGCTGCGGCCCTGGGGGCAGCGACGGTGGCCCTGGCAGCGGGCGCGGTCGTCGGCACAGTCGGCTCCGCATCGGCCACGCCGCAACACCACCGGGCGCCGACGGCGTCGCGCCACTGCATGGAGGCGGCGGGCCACTGGACACGGCTGCGGCACCACGGGTACCAGGACCGGCACCACCACTCGCACGCCGGCAACTGGACCCGCGCCTGGCACCCCGCCCACCGGGACTGCCGCCGCTGACCCCGCAATTGCCGCCGGCGCCCGCCGATAGGGGCGCCGACGATCCGACCGGCCCCCGGCGCGTCCCTTCGAAGGCGTGCCGGGGGCCGGTTCGATTTGGTTGCAGCTGCTCTCCTCGGCCCGTGCGCGTGGGAACTACGTCCGTGCTGCTGAATTCGAACTCGACCGTACGACACGGCAGCGGCCGGCAGGGGTCGTCCTCCCGACAACATGCGGATCCACACCGGGAAATGAGCCAACAGAGTCCCCCTGCTATCGTGCGCCGATGTCATCGATCAAGAAGTTCCAAGTCACCTTCGACTGCGCGGAACCTGAGCGCGTCGCTCGCTTTTGGTGCGAGGTGTTGGGGTACGTCGTACCGCCGCCACCGGAGGGGTTTGCTACGTGGGACGATTTCGATCGCTCTCTGCCGCCTGAGCGGCAGGGTTCAGCGTTCGCCTGCAGTGAGCCCTCAGGCGTGGGCCCACGGCTCTACTTCCAGCGCGTTCCCGAAGGCAAGGTCGTCAAGAATCGGCTGCATCTTGACGTGCGGGTCGGCACCGGGCTCGTGGGTGAAGAGCGCCTCGCCACGCTCGAGGCCGAGTGCGCACGGCTGGTCGCGCTCGGCGCGGTACGCGTGCGACTGCTGCCTGCCGATGACGACAATGAGTCGTGCATCGTGATGCAGGACATCGAGGGCAACGAGTTCTGTCTCGACTGAGCATCCTCCGAGAGGGCGAGGTGGGGAGCCGTCTCCCTTGGGCCTCGCTTGAAGGTGGTTCCACTACCAGCAGGCTCTCCGGGTCGCGCAACAGTAGGCGCAACCCGGCGGTCATCGAGCATCCGGTCGTCGACATCGAGCTGGTACTCGGCGCCGGCGGGGTCAAGCGGGCATGCAGGCGGCGTCCAGCGCGGCGGCGGCGAGACTGCGGGCGCGGCGCCAGAGCATGCGGGCGGCCATGAGTACGGCGCCGCCGAGCAGCGTGCCGGCGAGGAGGGCGATGGAGAGCTGGGCTGGGTCGTCGTGCTGGGCGGTGTGGGCCGACCAGTGGCCGAGGGCGGCGAGTTGAGGGATACGGAGGACACCGGTGATGGCCAGCAGGCCCAGGGAGATGGTGGTTGCCGTACCCAGGAGCAGGGATGAGGCGGTGAGCAGCCAGGTGGCCAGGCGCGGCTCGCACCGCTCGGACAGCGGCCGGGCGCCGAGAGGTGCGAGCAGGCAGAGCAGCAGGGGCAGGTAGACGGCGATGTGCATCCGGGCGGCCTCTGCTTACTGAAGGGGGCCGTGCTCGGGGTCGAGCAGTTGGCGTAGCAGGTCGGCATCGCTGTCGGACAGCGTGTCGGCGAAGCGGGCGAGCACCGCCGCGCGGTCGGGCCGCTCCTCCAGGACGGAGCGCATGCGGCGTGCGGCGAACCCGGCATCGTCCGTCACCGGCGCATACGCGTAGGCCCTTCCGCGTGGGGTGCGGGTGAGGAGCTGTTTGGTGTGCATGCGGGTGAGGATCGTCACCACGCTGCTGTAGGTCAGCTCGCCGCCGAGGTGCTCGGTGACCTCGCCCGGAGTCAGGGCGCCGTCCGCCTGCTGCAGCAGGGCGAGGATCTCCGCCTCGCGTGCGCCGTTGGGTCGCTTGGGGCCCCGACCGTGCGTGGTGCCGCGCATGGAGTTTGCCGCCCTCCCGCTCATCTTCTACATTACGTAGGACTTCTACGGCGGTGTAAATGCTGCCGTCTGCCGAGTGTGCCATGCGCTCGCACCCGGGGGCCGCCCCGCCCCCGCTGCCGTGCGTGGCAGGAAAGGACCCTGGGTGTTCCAGGCCCCCAATCCGCTGGATGCCACCTCGCCGCTGACGACGCTCGGCAGCGCAGGCGTCTTCCTCGTGCTGTTCGCCGAGACCGGACTGGGGGGCTCCGAGTGAAGATCACCTTCCTGATCCACAACGTGTACGGGATCGGCGGCACCATTCGCACCACACTCAATCTCGCCGCGGCGCTCGCCGACCGGCACGAGGTGACCATCGTGTCGATGTTGCGCCACCGCGCCCGTCCGCGGTTCGCCATCGATCCGCGAGTGACGTTGGTGCCCTTGGTCGACACACGCGAGAACAGCGCCGACGCGGTCGATCCGCTGCTGCACCAGCCTGCCGAGGTCTTCCCCGCTGCCGAAAAGCGGTACCGGCAGTACAGCCGCCTCACCGACCAGCGAGCCGAGCAGTACCTGCGAGCCTGCGACGCGGACGTGATCATAGGCACCCGGCCGGGCGTCAACGTGTACCTGGCCCGTTTCGCCCCGCACCGCGCTCTGCGCATCGCCCAGGAGCACCTCACCCACGACGCCCACACCAAGAAACTGCGCACCCAGCTCGCCCGCCACTACCGCGGCCTGGACGCTCTGGTCACCACCACCGAGGCGGATGCCGCCGTCTACCGGGCGAGGATGCGCCTGCCAGGAGTGAGAGTCCTGGCCATTCCCAACGGCGTACCCGACCATGGCCTGCCTCCCGCCGACCCCGGCGCCAAGGTCATCGCCGCGGCCGGACGTCTGATCCGCGGCAAGCGGTTCGACCTGCTCATCGAGGCGTTCGCCGACATCGCCGCCCAGCATCCCGACTGGAAGTTGCGGATCTACGGCGCCGGCGCCGAGAAGGACCACCTGCAAAAGCTGATCCAGGTACACGACTTGGGCGGCCAGGCGGTCCTGATGGGGGCGGTCTCCCCGATCGAGGCGGAGTTCGCCAAGGCGTCCATCGTCGCCTCCGCCTCCGACGCCGAATCCTTCGGCATGACCCTGGTCGAAGCCATGCGCTGCGGCATCCCGGTGGTCTCCACCGACTGCCCGCTCGGCCCCGCGGAGATCATCCACGACGGTGTCGACGGCCGCCTGGTGCCCACAGGCGACCGGCAGGCGCTGGCCACCGCGCTGCACGACCTGATCACCGATGAGCCCGCCCGCCGCCGCATGGGCCGCGCCGCCCGCCGGGCCGCCCACCGCTACGACCCCGCGCACATCATCCACACCTACGAGGACCTGTTCGCCGACTTGGCCGCCTCCCGCCCCTCCCGCGCCTGGCAACGCGCCAAGGCCCGATGGCGCGGGCGGGCAGGCCGGGTCCTGCGCCGACTGCGCCACTGACCGCTGCCCGCGCCCGCGCAGTGCCAGCTCGCTCTCCCAGTAACCGTGGGCCAGGTCCGGGTGCCGTAGGCGTGCAGGTCGCCTACCTGGTCGATGCCTGCCCCGCGCCGTCGGATTACGCCTTCCCCGGCGGGCACACCACCGTGACCGTCGCGACCGTCGCCACGCAGCCCGCCCAGTAGCCTCGCCCTGTCCGGCAGGCATGCAAGTCATAGGCATGCAAGTCGTGGGCCGAAGCCGGCAGCGGCAGATACATCGCCACCGGCCAGAACACGCCTCTCCCCGGTCAGTCGCCGTGCAGCAGCTGCTCCAGCAGCTGTTCGTCCTCCGCCGACAGATCCGACACGAACCGGGCCAGCACCTCCGCCCGGTCCCCGCCCTCGTCCAACAGCGAGTGCATCCCCGCAGCCGCAAGCCCAGCCTGGTCGTCCACGGGCGCATACACATGGCTGCGCCCCTGCCGCTGCCGGGTCACCAGCCCCTTGTCGCACAACCGCGTCAGGATGGTCAGCACAGTCGTGTATGCAGCGCCGGTCACCTTTTCCTGAACCACCGACGCCGGCTCCGGTCCGTCGGCCGCCCACAAGGCAGCCAGCACCTCCCCTTCCAGCTCACCCCGCGCACGCCGCCGAGCCTCCCCCCGGCCGTCCTTACCGCCGCCCGTCACCCGGCACTCTCCTTCTCTCCCCGCCAGCAGGGCTCTCTTCGACCCGTTCAAGCTACTACGAGACGTAGAAAAAACCATCTCAAGGGCAGGCCGGGCACCGGGTCGTGGCCCCCTGTGGCAGGAGCTGCCTCCACGACTGACCGCTACGCACGGGCGGAGTCATCAGCCCATCAAGGTGCCCAGCCAGCGAAACCCGAGCTCACAGCCGGTGAAGACGTTTTGAAGCGGTACGGGACCTATCGGAGGCCGGGGCGGCGTTGATTGCCCTCGCGAGGCGGATTCGGCCTCGCTCGCGAGGGCGGTCAGGCGCTGAACTCGGGCGGTGGCCCGTTCGTGTTCGGCGCGCTGCCGGCGTGCGGTGCGCAGGGTGTGTGCGGCGTCCAGTGGACGGCAAATCGGCGCCCGGAATCCGTGGTGGGGGCGCCGGCTCCGTGCAGGCGGTGCAGGAGTTCGGTGTGCAGCCCGGGTTCCGGAACGGATCACGTCATCCTCCTCAACCCTGCGCGACTGTCGCATCAGATCAAAGGTGAGGGCGCGCCCGGCATCGTCCGGCGACACGCCCTCACCTTGGGCTGACGATCGCTGCGCGAGTCGCGTTCCCCACCACACGACCATGATCGACGATCAACAGCTCGACGCCTCACCGCCCGAACTCCTCGCCACAATGCGAAAGTACGTCGCTGACGAGCTCGTCACGGCATCGCGCATGAACAGCCGTCAGGGGTGGGTCTCCCCTGGCGCTGTCAGTTCACCGTCGACGCTGCGCGGCAGCGACCATGGGTTGGCCCGCTGGGCCGGCTGAGGCAGCAGGGCGTCGGGGACGTCCTGGTAGCAGACCGGGCGCTGGAAGCGTTCGATCGCGAGGCTGCCGACCGAGGTCGAGCGGGGATCGCTGGTCGCGGGGAAGGGTCCGCCGTGCACCATCGCGTGGCCGACCTCGACGCCGGTCGGCCAGCCGTTGTAGAGGATCCGGCCGGCCTTGGTCTCCAGCAGGGGTAGCAGGCGGCGGGCGGCATCGTGGTCCGCGTCGGTCGCGTGGACGGTCGCGGTGAGCTGGCCCTCGAGCCGCTCGAGGCGCGGCAGTAGCTCGTCGGTCGAGCGGTAGCGGACGATCACGCCGGCAGCGCCGAAGACCTCGTCGCGTAGCGGCGAGCCCGGGCGGTCGAAGACCTCGCCGGAGGCTTCGATCACCTGCGGGGCGGGAGCATCCAGCGCACCGGCAGAGCCGGCGCCGACGACCCGCACGCCCGGCATCTCGCGCAACCGCGGGGCGTCGGACGCATACGCCGAGGCGATGCCCGAGGTCAGCATGGACTGGCCGGTGGCCGCGGCGACGGCCGAACCCGCGGCCGCCATGAAGGCGTCACCGGCAGCGCCTTCGGGAAGGAAGAGCAGGCCGGGGTTCGTGCAGAACTGGCCGGAGCCGAGGGTGAGTGACCCGACGTACGCCCTGGCGAGCGCGGCCGGGTCGTCGGCAAGCGCGCCGGGCAGGACGATCACCGGGTTGATCGACGACATCTCCGCATACACCGGGATCGGCTCCGGGCGGGCGGCCGCCGCCTCCACCAAAGCGAGACCTCCCCTACGCGAGCCGGTGAACCCGACCGCCTTGATCCGCGGATCGCGCACGAGCTCCTGCCCGAGCTCGACGCCGGCCGCAGTGTCAGAAGAGGCGAGGAAGGAGAAGACGCCCGGGTGCAGGTCGTGGGCCGCGACCGCACGGGAGACCGCGGCGGCCACCAGCTCGCCCGTACGCGGATGCGCCGGATGTCCCTTGACCACGACCGGGCAACCCGCGGCCAGCGCCGAGGCGGTGTCGCCCCCGGCCGTGGAGAAGGCGAGCGGGAAGTTACTGGCACCGAAGACCGCGACCGGGCCGATCGCCGTCTGCCGCTGGCGGATGTCGGCGCGAGGCAGCGGCACGCGGTCGGGCTGGGCGGGGTCGATTCGGACGCCGAGGTGGGCGCCGCGGCGGACGACCTCGGCGAACATCCGCAGCTGCCCGGTCGTGCGCCCGAGCTCGCCGGTGATGCGCGCCTCGGGCAGCCGGCTCTCCTCGACGGCCGCCGCGATGATCGCGTCACGCTCGCGCTCGATCTCGTCGGCGACGGAGGCGAGGAATGCCGAGCGATTCTTGGGCGAGCTCTCCCGATAGGACCAGAAGGCCTCGGCCGCGGCGGCGGCCGCCTCGCTCACGGACAGCCGCTCCATCTTCTGCTCAGTCATCGAGGTTGAACCACGAGGTCTTGAGCTGTGTGTACTGCTCGATCGCGTGCAGCGACTTGTCGCGCCCGAAGCCGGACTGCTTGAAGCCGCCGAAGGGCACGTTCACATCGCCGCGGTTGTAGCAGTTCACCCAGACCGTGCCGGCGCGCAGGCGCCGCGCGATCTGATGGGCCCGGCTGACATCGCGGGTCCAGACGGCGGCGGCGAGGCCGTAGATCGAGTCGTTCGCGACCCGCACCGCCTCGACGGCGTCATCGACGGCGAGCACCGACAGCACCGGCCCGAAGATCTCCTCGCGCGCGACCCTCATCTCGTTGTTCACGCCTGCCAGTACGGTGGGCTGGAGATACGAACCGCCGGTCTCGACCAGCGCCCGCTCGCCGCCCGCGACCACCCGCGCGCCCTCCTCCTGACCGGTGCGGATGTAGCCCGTCACCCGGTCGAGATGGCCGGCATCGATCAGCGCACCCATCCGGGTCGCCGGATCGAACGGATCGCCGGGCTGCCATTCCTGCGCCGCCTCGATCACGCGGGCGGTGAACTCCTCGGCGATCGGCGCCTCGACCACGAGCCGCGTGCCGGCACTGCAGACCTCGCCCTGGTTGAAGTACGCGCCCTGCGCGGCCTCCGCCGCGGCCCGGTCGAGGTCGGGGGCGTCGGCGAGCACGACGTTGGCCGACTTGCCGCCGCACTCCAGCGCGACCACCTTCATGTTCGAGCGGGCGGAGTAGCCGAGGAACATCTTGCCGACCTCGGTGGAGCCGGTGAACGAGATCTTGTCGACGTCCATGTGCAGGCCCAGCGCGGCACCGGCGGTCTCGCCGAATCCCGTGACGACGTTGAGCACTCCGTCGGGAAGCCCGGCCTCACTGGCCAGACGGGCCAGGGCGCAGACGACGAGCGGCGCCTGCTCGGCGGGCTTCACGATCACGGAGTTGCCTGTCGCGAGCGCAGGCGCGATCTTCCAGATCGGCATGCCCAGCGGGAAGTTCCACGGCACCACCGCGCCGACGACGCCGAGCGGCTCCCGCGTGACGAGCGCGAGCTCGCTCTGCGGGGTCGGCATCACCTCGCCGGCGAGCTTGTCGATCGCCTCGGCGTAGAACTCCAGCACACCCGCGGCGTCGTCGACCTCGCCGAGCGCGGCCGAGATCGGCTTGCCGGAGTCGGCGGTCATGATCATTGCCAGCTCCGAGCGCTGCTCACGGATCAGGGCCGCGAAGCGCAGCATCACCGCCTTACGCTCACGCGGCGCCGCCAGCGACCAGCGGCCGTCCTCGAAGGCCCGCCGGGCCACCGCGACCGCGAGGTCGACGTCCTCGGTGGTGCAGGCAGCAACCGCCGTCAGAGGTGTTCCGTCGACCGGGCTGATCCGCGTGAAAACCTCGCCGGAGAGCGCCGGCCGGTAGCTCCCGTCGATGAAGGTGCCGCCCTCGGGGGCGGCGTTCGCGCCGAGGCGCGCCAAATCCGCGACGACTGTGGTCATCGTCGTCCTCCTTGGCTGGTTCGAAGGGACGTGAGGTCCCTGGTCACGATTCGTCGCGGCTGCGGAACTGCCGGAGGCGCAGCGCGAGTTGCACCTCGAGCAGGTCCGAGCCGTCTTTGAGGCTGCGACCGGTGAGCTGTTGTATCCGGTCGAGTCGATACGCCAGGGTCTGGCGGTGGATGTGCAGCTCGCTTGCCGTCGGGCCCGGGCGGCTGCCGTTGTCGAGATAGACCTGAAGGGTCTGGAGCAGGGCATGGTTCTTGTCCGCGTCCATGAGATTGCCGAGCACGCGGTGGAGATAGCTGTCGACGCCCTCGGCGTCGACCAGGTACTGCAGTAGCAGGTCGAGCGCGGCACCGCCGGGCTCGTTGACCCCGACGCGTCCGGTGGCGGCCGAGGAACGTGCTTGGTACACGGCCTCGCGGAGGTTCTCCAGCCCGGTGCGTAGCTGGCTGGTGCCCAGCACCGTGGCAATGCCGATGGCCTTGAGGTCCGCCCACACGCGCTCGCCGATGTTGCCCTGCGGGTTGAGCGCCAGCACGAGCACCTGGCCCTCCGACCAGGTGGCGAGGAAGGCCTCGCTGGCGCGAGCCACGCTGTCCTCGACCCGCGCGAGCAGCGACTCGCGGATCTCGTCGCTCGGCGACTCCGCCCGGCAGGCGAGCACGACATAGGTGTCGATCTCGTCGGGAGCGGTGCCCTCGAATCGGTCCCTGATCAGCTCGAGGTCGACCGGTCCGGCCGCCGCCTCGTGGAAGAGCTGCTCGGCATCGGCACGCCGGCGCACCCGCACGCTCTCCAGGCTGGAGACCGTCAGGCTCAGCGCGGTGACCGCCTGCTCGACGAGCAGCGTCTGTCGCTCGTCCATCGGCCCGTTGGTCGCGACGATGAGATAGGCGACCACCTCCCGCGCCCCCGGGATCGGGACGACGGTGATCGTGTCGCTGTCGGCCTTGAAGGTGATCGACACGCGCGGGATGCCCGCGGAGCGCGCATGGCTGAACATGTTGCGCGCGTCGACCTCCTGCAGGCCGGCGAAGCCGATCAGGGTGCCGTAGTAGTCGAACGCGGCGATCCGCGCCCGGCCGAGCGCCGTGCCCACGATCGAGACGACCGTGCGGGGGTCGCGCTCGTTCGTCACGACCGGGAGCAGCCGCCGGCTCATGGTGATCGCCTGGTACAGCGAGGCGTACTTCTCCCGGTAGAGGGTGTCGAAGACGAACCGGGTCAGCGCGATCAGCGGCACCTCGAAGGGCACCACGAAGATGGCCAGATCGTGCATCTCCGCCGCGTGCAGCAGCGCCTCCGGGACCTTCGCGTGCTCCGGCCCGACGGCGTACCCCAGCGCGGTGCAGCCGGCCGCGACCAGGGCCACGACGGTCGACTCGGCGGCAGCGTCGTCGAGGTCGCCGACGGCGTAGCCGGAGGTCAGCAGCACCTCGCCGTCGGAGATCCACTCCGCGGCGGTCGGGTAGTCACCGTAGTGCACCCACTGGATCGGCAGTTGGCGGGACTGGGGTCCGCCGGTCAGCTGCTCGAGCTTGAGCTCGCGATGAGAGAGCAGGTCACCTAGTCGCATCAGTGCGCTTTCGTCCGTGAAACGGTGAGTGAGGGATCCGCTGGCAGAGCCCTCACTCGTTCACCGTCGATCTTCACTCAGACCGCCGCCGCGGGTACACCGAGGCCCTTCGCTCCTCTCGCCGAGGTGACCGCCTCGGGGTAGAACCGCTCGATGACCGCGCGGATGGTCTGCATGCGGTGCACCTTCTCCTCAGCCAGCAGGATGGTCTCCTGCTCCAGGTGACGGCCGGCCGGGTACAGCTCCGGGCTGTTGCGGATGCCGATCTTGATGTACACCGGAGCCGCGACGCGGATGATCTCCGGGACGTCGTAGGTACGAACGAAGCCGCCGAAGGAGTCCGGGGCCTCGACGTAGATGTCGATCGGGATGTCGATCCGCTTACGTATGGCGGCGAGCTGGGGCAGGGTCAGTGCCGAGGGCACGTTGAGCGAGTCTACGCCGAGGTCCACGGCCTCCTGGGCCGATACCGGATTGGCCCCCAGGCCCGCCAGCGCCGAGGCCTTCATCACCAGATCGGCCGGCACGATGCCGCGGGTTCGGGCCTCGTGGAGGATCCGGATGGCGGCGCGGTCGGCGATCGTCAGGCCGCGCACACCGAGACTGAGGCCGCGCGCGACGTCGTCGAGCAGGTGCCGCAGCCGGTCCATGCCCTCGGACTGGTGGGCCAGGTTGTAGCCGGCGACGGTGTTCGGCGTCGGGGTCGCGCCCCAGGTGCCACGCGGGCCCGGGAAGGCGGAGAGCTCGACGCCCGCGCTGCGGGTCGCGCTGAGCATCCGCTCGAACTCCTCGTCGGTGGCCATCTGGATACCCGAGCCCTGGCTCAGGCGGTGGACGTCGAGCCCGCGCCGCGACGACTCCTCCAGCGCGGTCTCGACGGCTGCGGGGCCCTCGACGCTGGCCAGTTCGAAGCGGTACTGCGCGCCGTCCGGGAAGCGCTTCTCGCTGCTCGGCAGGTCATAGGCATCGCCCTTGGCATAGCCGAGGTCGGAGAGCAGGGTTCGGGCGTTATACATGGATTCCTCGTGATGCAGAGACGGTGTTCACGGAGTTCACGAAGTGGAGCGGACGCCCGGTCTCGAAGACGCTCACGATGTTCTCCGCCACGGTGCGGCGAAGCTCCTCGTAGGCCTCCTCGGAGTAGAAGGCGGCATGGGGGGTCAGGGTCGTTCCCGGGGCGGCGAAGATCGGGTCCTCCATCGACGGCGGCTCCGACGCGATCACGTCGAGCGCCGCGACGGCACGACCCTGCTCGAGCGCCTCGCGCAGGGCGACCTCGTCGATGACCGCACCCCGGCTCGCGTTCACCACGCGCAGCCCCGGCTTGGCATGGGCCAGTACCTCGGCGTTGATCATGTTGCGAGTCGCGTCGGTGAGCGGCGTGTGCACCGAGAGGACGTCGGCCGAGGCGACCAGGTCGATCACGTCCGCGGCCCGCTCGACGCCGGTCCCGGCGAAGTCCTCGTCGGACAGGATCGGGTCGTAGGCACGCACGCGGTAGCCGAGCGCGGCCGCATACCGCGCCAGCCGGCGGGCGATCCGGCCCAGGCCGAGCAGGCCGAGGGTCCGGCCGCTGATCCGGTGGAGCGGACGACCGAGGTCGTAGGTCCACGTGCCGCCGCGGTAGAGCCGGTCGTACTCGACGATGCCGCGCTCGAGGTTGAGGATCAGCGCGAGCGAGTGCATCGCCACTTCCTCGGTGCAGTAGTCGGGGGCGTTCGCCACCCAGATCTGCCGCTCGGTCGCCGCGTCGACGTCGATCCGGTTCACGCCGATGCCGTAGTGCGAGATGACGCGGGCCTGCTTCATCTGCTCGATGCGCGCCCAGTCCAGCACTGCGTACTGGTTGCAGACGGCGTCAGCCAGCTGGAGCTCGCGCTCCAGGAAGTCCGGGCCCTCGTCGGTCGCGTCGACGACGTTCGCGTCGATCCGCTTCAGCACCTCGCGCTCGATGTCGAGATCGGGATGCTTGCGGTCGGTGAACAGTACGCGGAACTCACTCATGGGCGGGCCGCCCTGCGCTGCTCGGAGTACTCGACGATGTGCTTGCCCTCGGGGTCGAGACGCACACCGTAGAGCTCCCATGCGCTGTGGATGCTGACCCGGCCGTCGGCGACGTCCATCAGCACCATCTCGGCGGGCCGCAGCAACGGGTCGCCGTAGCCACCGGAGCCAGGGGTGTCGATCGTGATCACGTCCCCCTTCTCCAGGAGCATGCCGGTGGTCTTCTGGTAGAGGGGCGCCTGCTCGCCGTCGCGGGTGAGCGCCTTGCGGCCCGGGGTGCCACTGCCGCCGCCGAAGAGGCCCTGAGGGCGGTGCTCCTCGCCGTCGGAGCGGAGGGTGAGGCTCTGGTCGGGCGCGGTGACGCGGTACGAGCGGCGGAACGCGAGACCACCGCGGAACCGTCCGGCGCCACCGGAGTCGGGCAGCAGCGAGTACTCACCGAACTCCAGCGGGTACTCCAGCTCCGCTGCCTCGACCGGCACGTTCATCACGTTGCCGACGTAGTCGTCGACAGCGTCCAGACCGTCCTTGTTCGGGCGGGCGCCCATGGGGCCGCCCAGCAGGTCGAAGTACACGCCGTAGCGGCACGTGTGCGGGTTGACGCCCGAGATCGACACGGCGGTCGTGTGCGCGTTGGACTGTGCGGGGATGCGGCCCGGCAGCGCCTTCGCCATCGCCGAGAGCAGCACGTCGGCCGTGCGCATCACCGTGTAGTGGCGCGCACCGCAGGGAGCCGGGAACTCCGGGTTCACGACCGAGCCCTTCGGGGTCTTGATCTTGACCGGCCGGAAGGCCCCTTCGTTCTGCGGGATGTCGGGGTCGGTGACGCACTTGGTGATCAGGTAGGCCGCCGCGCCGATCGCCGCCGGAACCGCGTTGAACGGCCCACGCGTCTGCGGCGACGAACCCTCGAAGTCGTAGACCATGTCGCTGCCCTCGACGATCACGGTGCAGCGGATCCAGACCTTATGATCGCGGTCGACGCCGTCCTCGTCGAGGAAGCCTTCGGCGAAGTAGCGGCCGTCCGGGATCTCCTCGATGCAGCTGCGCAGCCGGCGCTCGGTGTAGTCGAGCCGGTCCTGCGCCACCTGGAGCACGGTGTCGACACCGTGCCGGGCGCACAGCTCCTCGAGCCGGCGGACGCCGGTCTTGTTGGCCGCGAGCTGGGCACGCAGATCACCCAGCAGCCGCTCGGGCTGACGCGTGTTCGTGCGCAGGAGGTCCTCGAGGGTCTCGTTGATCTCGCCGTCTCGGTAGAACAGCGTCGGCGGGAGCCGCACGCCCTCCTGGAAGATGTCCGTGACGTCGTTGCCGATGGAGCCCGGCGCACGGCCACCGACATCGAGGTGGTGGGCGACGGTCACCGAGAAGGCGATCGCCACGCCGTCGACGAAGACCGGGCTGAAGAGCGCGACGTCGGGCAGGTGGCTGCCGCCGGCGTACGGGTCGTTGAAGATGATCGCGTCGCCGGGCTGCAGCTTCTCGAGCGGGTACTTGCTGCGCAGGGTCTCGCGCAGGGCACCGCCCGCGAAGCCCAGGTGGGCCGGGATCGATTCGGACTGCGCGATCAGCTGGCCGGTCGCGTCGTAGAGCGCGGCCGAGCAGTCGGCCGCCTCACGGATCACCACGGAGTAGGCCGAACGCTGGAGCGTCGCCATCATCTCCTCGGCGATGGACACGAGCGAGGCATGGACGACCTCGGTCGTCACAAGGTCAGGCGTCGCCACTGGTGAGTCCTTCCACATGGATGTCGATGATCAGATTTCCGTAGCCGTCGGCCACGAGGCGGTCTCCGGGGAGGAGCAGGATCGAGGTGTCCTCGGCCTCCACGAGCGCGGGGCCCTCGATCACGTTGCCGCCGCGCAGACACTCGCGCTTCCACACGTCGACCTTGCCGGTGCCGTCGGGGAAGACGGCCGGACGAGAGCCGAGGTAGGCCTGGCTGTCCGGCTCGCTGCCGCCGACCACCTCGTTGAGCTGCAGGCTCGTACCCGGTGCGACGGCCGTGACCCGCAGGTTCACGAACTCCACGGGCTCGCCCTCGGCGCTGTGACCGTAGGCCCGCTCGTGCTCCTTGTGGAACGCGGCGACCGCGGCCTGGATCGACGAGGCGTCGACCTCGCCGGCCGGGAAGGGCACCGTGAGCTCGTAGGCCTGGCCCTCGTAGCGCATGTCCGCGCGGCGGACCATGTCGCGGCCCTCGCGCTGCACGCCCTCGCGGTCGAGGTCGTCGTGACCGGTGGCCTCGAGATCGCTGAAGGCGCGCATGATGTCGACCGGGTCGGCCGCCGAGGCCGACACCCGTCGGGTGCTGGCGTAGTCGTGCCGGATGTCGGCGACCAGGCAGCCGAGCGCGGAGAGCGCCGACGAGCCCAGCGGCACCAGGACGCGCGGAACGCGCAGCTCGCGCGCCATCGCGGCCGCGTGCAGCGGGCCGGCGCCGCCGAAAGCCATCAGAACGAAGTCGCGCGGGTCGTAGCCACGTTGGAGCGAGACCAGCCGCACGGCGTT
Source organism: Streptomyces sp. NPDC093064 (assembly GCF_044754605.1). NCBI lineage: Bacteria > Bacillati > Actinomycetota > Actinomycetes > Kitasatosporales > Streptomycetaceae > Streptomyces > Streptomyces sp. NPDC093064. The sequence goes on along the minus strand of NZ_JBIVPK010000061.1, from coordinate 6,638 downwards.
CATCATGTTCGACTCGGCGATCCGGACGATGCCGGACGCGGTCTCCTCCACACTCAGCCCGGCCTCGGACGCCAGCGCGGCCATCGCCTCCCCGGCCGCGGCGACGTCGAGCTGCATGCGCCCGCCGAGGAAGGTGGCCGGGTCGATCCGGCCGAGCACCAGGTTGGCGTCGGTGACCGTGGCCAGGGTGCCGCCGCGGCCGTAGCAGGCCGGGCCCGGGTCGGCGCCCGCGCTGGCCGGACCGACGCGCAGCGCGCCGCCGGAGTCGACCCAGCCGATCGAGCCGCCGCCGGCACCGACGGTGTGCATGTCGACCATCTGCGTGCGCAGGGGGCGCCCGTCGATCTCGCCCTCGGTGGTCATGCGCGGCTGGCCGTCGAGGATCACCGCGACATCGCAGGAGGTCCCGCCCATGTCCATGGTGATCACATTCGAGATGCCCGCGAGACGGGCCGCGAAGGCACTGCCGATCACGCCGCCGCTGGGGCCGGAGAGCGCGCTGTTGACGGGGCGCTCGGCGACCAGCTCGGGGTGCGTGACGCCGCCGTTGGACTGCATCACCATGAAGCCGGGGTTGTCCTCACGCGCCGCGAGACCGACACGCACGTCCGTCATGTAGCGAGCGACCCGCGGCATCGCATAGGCGTTCGCCACGGTCGTGCTGGAGCGCTCGAACTCACGGAACTCCGGGTTCACGTCGCACGAGAGCGAGACGTGCAGATCCGGACTCACCGAGCGGATCAGCTCAGCCGCGCGACGCTCGTGCTCCGGGTTCACGTAGGAGTGCAGGAAAACGACCGCGACCGACTCGATGCCCTCCTCCACCGCACGCCGGGCGTGGGCCAACACGGCCTCCTCGTCGAGGCGCGTGACGACCTCGCCGTTGGCCGAGATCCGCTCTGTCACCTCCCAACGCCAGCGGCCCGGCACCAGCACCTGGGGCTTGTCCTGGAACAGGTCGTACAGCTTCTGCCGCTTCTGGCGGCCGATCTCCAGGACGTCACGGAAGCCCTGCGTCGTGAGGAGAGCCGTGGGCGCGCCATTGCGCTCCAGCAGCAGGTTCGTCACGACCGTGGTTCCGTGGACGATGGACTCGACCTCGCTCAGCGAGGCGTCGGCCAGCTCCAGGATGCTGTCGATACCGTTCAGCAATCCGATCGAGGGGTTGCTCGGCGTCGAGGGGACCTTCGTGATCTTGAGGTTGCCGTCCTCGTCGAGGAGCACGACGTCCGTGAAGGTTCCGCCGACGTCAATACCGATTTTCGCCGTACTCACTTGGTCTCCGACTTCATTGCAGTGCCATCCGTCAGGGGTGAAGTGTTTCTGTCGTGGGCGTAGGTGACGGTCTCCAGCGCCTCCTGCACCCTCATTCCGTTCTCGATTCCGGGAAGGTCTTCGAACGACCGGCCCCGGACCGCGCCCAAGAACCGGTCGACCAGCCGGGCCAGGCGCGGCCGGAGGTCGTCGCCGGGTGTTCCCGGACCGCTCGGCGAACCCTCGTAGACGATCTCGGTGTCGTCGGGTCCCCGGTGGATTCGTGCGATTCCGCGAGCCTCGTCCATCACCAGCGTGGCCTGGCTTCCCACGATCGTGAGCTCGCTGGCGAAGGCACCGTGAGTGGGCGTCAGCGAGACCGTGAAGCCTGCTCCGCCCGGCTCGGAACCGTTGACCGAGAAGGCATCGTCGGCGGCACTGGGTGTGGCGTCCCGCTCAGCGATGCTCGACCAGCGCATTCCCCCGGTCGTCCACGCGAAGGGCGCGAACCAGAAGAGGCTGTCGAGGAGGTGCGAGCCGATGGCACGGGCGATCCCCCCTCCGTGCGACTCCTCCCAGAGCCACCCGTGGGGCTGCGCAGCGAGCCGCTCGTACGACGGATAGCGCACCGTCCAGACCAGGCTCCGCAGGCCGCCCAGACTGTCCCCGACGATCGCGTCGCGCACGGCCTGCCTGATCTCGGAGAAGCGGAACTCGAAGTCCATCGCGAACAGCGCGGTGGACTCGTGTGCGGCCTTCTCGACGCGGATCGCGTCGTCGAGATCACCGGTCAGCGGCTTCTCGCACAGCACGTGGATGCCCATGCCCAGAGCGGCGATCGCCGGCTCGGCGTGCACGTCCGGCTGCGACGCGATCACCAGCACGTCAGGGCGTGCCTCGTCCAGCATCCGCTGCCAGTCGTCGAAACCCTCGACGCCGGGCATGGAACGGGCGACCTCCTGGCCGCGCCCGGGTCGTGCCGAGCAGATGGCGACGACCCGTGCGCCTCCGGCGTCGCCCCACGCCTGCGCATGGTGGCTGAGGCCGAAGCCGGTGCCGAGAACGGCCACGCGGATGGTTGCGTCAGCGGGCACTGTGCCCTCCGTCCACCACGAGCGAGGTGCCGTGGACATAGGAGGACGCGTCGCTGCCCAGGAAGTGGATCGCCTCGGCGATCTCGGCCGGTTGACCGGCGCGACCCAGCAGGCCGTAGGTGGTGCGCAGCTCCGGCTTGGCGTCGAGGGTCTCCAGACCCATCGCGGTCTCGGTCAGGCCGGGACACACGGCATTGATCCGGATGCCCTTCTGGCCGTAGTCGATCGCGATGCCGCGCACGAGGCCCATCAGCGCAGACTTGGTCATCGTGTAGACCACATTCGAGCCGAAGCCGATGAATGCCCCGACGGATGCGGTGACCACGACGGTGCCGCCGCCATCCTCGATCATCGCCGGGAGGAATGCGCGGCAGGTCTTGGTGATGCCATCGACATTCACGGCGAAGAGCCGCTCGTAGTCCTCCTCCGAGGTGTCGAGCAGCCCGCCGGCGACATTGATGCCGGCATTCGCGACCAGCGTGCTCACCGGACCGAAGTTCTCGCGTACCTGTGCTGCGGCCTCGCGAAGTGCCGCCTGGTCGGTGACATCGCCCTCGTAGAAACTGGTGAATACATCGTCACCCGGGTCTTTCAGATCCCATCCGACGACGCGATATCCACGGTTGGCGAATGCGTGAGCGGTGGCCAGCCCGATGCCGCCGGCCGCTCCGGTAATCATCACAAGACGATCCACGTGCTCCCCCTCTCAACGGCCTCCAACGTAGGCCGACGAGGTACGAAGATTCTTCAGCCAAAGGCAAGAAACCAAGCGAGCAGAGCTTCTGGTCTTTGTCTGAAGACCTGCTCTCGCCCGCTGCCTAGCGTGTTGATTCGACAGATTCAGTACGCGGTCGCACCGCGAACCCTCTGGCCCGAGGCGGAGCATGGAGATCGCACGCAAGCACGTTCCGACCGCGGCCACGGTGCCGACGATCGGAGCCAAGAGCCTGCCCCTCGTCGAGGGCGAGATCGTGGTGTCGGCGGCCGACGAGAGCCGCGCGGGCACCCGTGCGGGCGCTCCCAAGGAGCTCGTCGCCTACGCGCGCGGCTTCCTGCGGACTGCCCGCGACGGCGTGCGCTTCCTCTGGCGCGCCGGTGACTCGTGGCTCGCGGTGCAGATCGAGCGCCATGCGCGACCGGAGCCGCAGCCCGACGAGGCAGTGCTCTCCTGGGCGGCCACCGAGCTCCCCGGCGGCGTGACCGCACGCGAGATCGACATCCTGACGCTGCTGGCGATCGGCCTCACCAACGGCCAGATCGCCGAGCGCCTCGGCACCAGCACGCGCACCGTCTCCACCCAGGTGGAGCGGCTCCTGCTCAAGCTGGAGCAGAGCCGGCGCGGCGGACTGGCCGCGCTCGCCGTCGACGCGGGCCTGCTGCGGCTGCCCATCCCGGGCGGCGCCACCGGCCTGACCTCGATCGGTCCGGTCGAGGTCGAGCAGCGGTCCAGCCGCTCAGCGCATCACGATCGCGGGCTCGATCGGCCGATGATCGTGACCTTCCCGGGCAAGCGCCCCTTTCGGATCGGCACCATCGCCGCGTCGTACGGCTCCCTCAAAGCTGACGGCGTCGAGGCCTCCCGCGGCTCGGCGATCGCGGTCGAGGAGATCAACGCCCGTGGAGGGATCGGGGGCCGCACCGTGCAGCACGTGGTCGTCGACGTCGACATCCTCGACCCCGAGTCGGTGCGCAATGGCATGGCGGCGCTGATCGACCAGCGCGTCGACGCCGTCATGGCGACGAACCTGAGAGCGGACAACCCTTTCGACCTCGACCAGGTGGCCGAGTACGGGCGCCCGTTCGTGCACCTGGCGCCCTTTGCTCCTGTGGACCGCGCGGTCGACACCGACCCGGCGCGCTTCTGGAATGTCGTTCGCGCCTACCCGACCGAGAGCCACCACGGCCGTGGCTTCGCGAGCCTCTTCGAGAACCTCGCGATGCGCTCGGGCCTGGCGCCCGAAGGCGGCCGGATCGTCCTCGTCGAAACCGAGGCGCTGCGTGCGCACACGACGACCACGGCCTTCCTCGAGTACGCGGCCGGCGCGGGATGGGAGCTCGGCAAGCTGATCCAGGTGCCGCCCCGCTCGCCGGACTGGCGCGAGGTCGTCACCCGCTTCGACGCGATGGACCCGTGCGCGGTCGTGATCACCCACCTGGTGACCGACACCAGCGTCGAACTGCGGCGCACCCTGCGGGCCGGTGACTCGCACCACCTCGTCTACTACCTGCACGCGGCCTCGGTGCCGAGCCGTCCCAGCCTCGACGACATCGTCGGGCGGGTGCTCTGGTCGACCGATCCCGCATGCTCCGACGACCCGCTCGCCCGGGACTTCCAGGAGCGCTACCAGCGCCGCTTCGGCGAGGAGCCCGTGTGGCCCATCGCCACCACCGCCTACGACCAGGTGCGCCTGTTCGCGCATGCGTGGGCGGCAACGGGAACCCGTGACCCGCAGCGCGTCGCCCGGTTCCTGCGGCACTCGGCCCATAGTGGCCTGGGCGGCACCTATCTCCTGGGCACGCCGGCGCTCACCACCGACGCGAGCGCTCGATCCGCCAACCCCGCCTGGGCTACGGGCCACCGGGGCGCCGGGCTCGGATGACGAAGTCGTACCGCGGCGCCGGGTCTCCCCGGCGCCGCGGTACGACGGTTTCTTGTCCCCTCAGCTTCCCCCGAGCTGCGCGTACACCTCGGGACGCCGCTTCTTGATCACGTGCGCAAACAGGAATCCAGCGACGAACAACGCGTACAGCCCACCGATCAGACCATCTCCGACAGTCTGGCTGACCGGGAGTAGAGCGGTGATGTTCGTCAGCCCCAGATAGAGGACGATGCTCAGCCCGACCAGGGCGAGGACCGGAGCGACCAGCCGTCGCCAGACGCTGAACCTCTGAACCATCGAAGGACGGTTCAGGTAGACCAGCACGGCGATGTTCGTGAGCACGAAGAGGAAGAACAGAGCGTAGGAGAAGATTCCGGCGAGCTGCGCGTAGAACTGGTTCGCGTCAACGCCGACAAGTGCCGCGATGACTACCCCCACCATGAGTGCTGTACCGGTCGCGATGGAAGCACGGTGCGGCGAGTGGTGAATCGGATGGGCCGTTCCGAGTGATTTGGGCAGTACTCCTTCTGCTGCCAGTCGGAACACGTACCTGGACAGAACGTTGTACAGGGCCAGGGAAGCGGCAATGACGCTCGTATTGAGGAGGACCGAGGTCGCGTCGACGGTAACGGCACCGGCGAACCTGTGCATCGTGCTCAGGACCGAGCCGCTCGGGTCCGCCGCCGATGCGGCCTTCGCCCCGCCCTCCCCCAGACCTTCAACCGTCACCCAGGTGGTGAACGCATAGAAGATTCCGATACCCACAATGAACAGGTAGGTGGCTCGGGGAATACTGCGGTCGGGATCCTTGACCTCATGTCGGAATACGACGGTCGCTTCAAAGCCCCCGTACATCATGGCGGCGAACAACAACGCGACGCCCAACGACCCGGAAAAGGCGACGTCAGGGTGAAGGAAGTTGGCACTGAGTCCGTGGGCGCCACCCTTTACGACCACCATGGCGTCGTAGACGCCGACGACCACGAGCTCGGCCGCCAACAGGATCGAAAGAACCTTCGCTGACACGTCGATCCGAAAGTACCCGAGCACGCCGCAGAAGAGCACGAGCGGGATGGCGTACAACCACCATGGTTCCTGGTGCCAACCGAAACGGCCGAAAAGGCCGTTGACCGACAGGCCGAAGAACGAGAAGTTGGATACCGAGATGACGTAGTAGCCGGCAATGGCGACGAATGCCGCTCCCATCCCCGCGCGCCGGCCCAGGCCGGCCGCGACGAATGAATAGAAGCCACCAGGCTGTTCGATACCGCTGGACATCGCAACGAAGCCGAGCGCGAAGAGTATGAGAACAACGCCACCGAGGATGAAGGCCATCGGGGCGCCGACTCCGTTCCCGTAGCCGATGACGATCGGCTGGTAGGCGACGGCGCCGATGAGCGGCCCGTTATAGGCCAGCAGCGTGAATAGCAGATGCGGAATGCCAAGGCTGCCGCGAAGGCGCCGTTCGTCGGCCTTTTCGGTCACCTCGGGAAAATCCTGCGGCACACTGGCCGAGTCTATGCTCATAACGCTCCTCGAAAGAATGGGCTGGGCGATGAGCGGTTATCGGACGACCAGCTCGCGCAGTGCTCCCGCAGGGCCCCGGCGTTTGCCTCGGATGTCTGGTTGATCATGTGATGCCGTAGAGGGCGAGGACGCGGTGGCGTTCGGTGTGGGCTCGGCGTCCGGC
>NZ_JBIVPK010000060.1:0-40098 GCF_044754605.1 Streptomyces sp. NPDC093064 | reverse complement strand
CAGCGTGAAAGGGAGGTCGTCGTCATGTCCGGCAGATTCCCATGTGGGTGAACCACTCGATCCCCGAACGATCACCGAAGGTTTAATTTCAAGCTTAGTCGACCCTGACCACGTACTTGCCCCGCACCCCGCCCGCCTCCAGCGCCCGGTGTGCCGCCGCTGTCTCCTCCAGTGGGAAGCCCCTGTCCACCGCAGGGCGCAGTCCACCCTCCGCCACCTGGCGGGCGAGGTCGTCGAAGAGTGCCCGCGTGGGGTTGCCGCTGAAGAAGCGCACCCGGCCGCGTCCGTGTACGGCGCTGGCGGCTATGTAGCCGAGTGAGGCGGCGGGCCGTGCCGGGTCGAAGGCGATGGTGACCATGCGTCCGCCGGGCGTCAGCAGGCGCCGGAAGGCCCGCAGGTCGGTGCCTGCGGTGTCGAAGACCACGTCGAACAGGCCCAGTTCCCTCGGCGGAACGGCCCGGTGGTCGATGGTGTGGTCAGCGCCGAGCATGCGGACGAAGTCAAGGTTGGCGGCGCGGGCCAGGGCCGTGACCTCGGCACCATATGCCTGTCCGAGCTGGACGGCGGCGTTGCCGACGCCGCCCGCAGCGCCCCGTACGAGCAGTCGTTCGCCGGGGCGCAGCCTGGCCTTGTCGCGCAGCGCCGTGATGGCCGTGGTTGCCACCGGAAGCGCGGCGGCTGCCACCAGATCCAGTCCGTCCGGAACCCGGCCGAGCCGCTCGGCGCGGACTGTCACGTACTCGGCGGCGCTGCCGAATCCGGTACGGCCCACGATGCCCCACACACGGTCGCCGACCGCGAAGTCCGTCACGCCGGCGCCGAGTGCGGCAACCTCACCGGTGAGGTCCAACCCGACGCGCTGCGGGAACTTCCGTCCGGTGAAGAGACGAAGCCGGCCGGAACGGGCCGCCACTTCGCTGCCGTTGACGCTGAACGCCCGCACCCGCACGAGTACCTCGCCGGGCGCCGGTTCGGGGCGTGGTACCCGGCCCACGTACAGCACCTCGGGGCCGCCGAAGCGGTCGAAAAGTACTGCTCTCATCATGCGGTCGTCCATCGTTCTCACCTTCGCCACCAGTGGCCGTGCGGGGGATCTGGCCCCGAGCGTAGGCTCTTAAGCGGACGACATCGTCCGTTTGAACCGGAGGTGAGAAACAGTGGTGGAGGAATCCTCTCGGATCGCGGGCCCGGTCAGGCTGCGGGCCGACGCCCGGCGCAACCAGGAGCGCATCCTCGCCTCCGCCCGCGCGGTCTTCGCCGAGCACGGGATCGACGCGCCCATGGCGACCGTGGCCCGACGGGCCGGGGTCGGCGTGGCGACGCTGTACCGGCGTTTCCCGACCCGGGATACCCTGGTGCGGGCCGCGTTCGCGCAGCAGATGGAGACCTGCGCCCGAGCGCTCACCGAGGCGCTGGCCGACCCCGACCCCTGGCGGGGCTTCCAGCGTCTGGTCGAGACGGCCTGCGAGCTTCAGCGGGAGGAACAGGGTTTTCCGGCCGCGTTCGTCGCAGCCTTCCCGGACAGCACGGTGGAACACGCGCAGGCCCGAGAACGGGCCGAACGGGACCTCATGACCCTGGTCCGCAGAGCCCAGGCAGCGGGCGCACTGCGGGCCGACTTCCACCCTTCCGACCTCGCCGTGGCCCTGTTGTCCCACTGCGGTCTGGTAAACGCGCTGCCGCATGACAGTGCTGCGTCCCGGCGCCTGGTGGCGTACCTGCTCCAGTCATTCCGCGCCGAGGCGACTCACGGGGCCCTACCTCCGCCGAGCGCTCTGTCGCTGCGCAGTCTCCCGCTCGCGGCCGACAGCTCCCCGAGACAGCGACCCTCCAGGGCCTGACGCAAAGCGGCGCCTGCCACATGGCACGCCCTTCGGACGGCAACTCCACTTTCGCAACAGGCCCTAGATCTGACCAGCTCGACCCTTCGGCTCCTGTCGCCGTGCGCTGAGGCGTCGCACCCCACCACCATGAGGCCACCATGCGCCCCGTCGAACCGTGCGGAGAGCCGGTTCAACCGTTCGGCTGTCGACGGGCACCCGCATGCACGCCAGAAACGGAGAGCCGACTCGATCTGTGTCAGTTTGTAGCTGACGACTTGGCAGGCACTTACGGCGCGGTGGATTTCGATCCGCCCTCCGAGAGTCGGCCCGGGGAGAGAGGAGGCAGCCGATGGACAGTGGTGGACGGCCCCCGTCCCCGGGCTCCGGCGGGCCACAGCGCCCGAGATCGGACGAGGGCCACGCGCAGGGGCACCTCGAGCGCGCTCGCGCTGCTGTGGCGGCGCGGTCCGCCAAGGGGGCCGCTCGTACCCGGGCCCTCGTGCGGCGGGTCGAGCAGACTCCTCCGCCCCCGGGGCCGTTCCGTCCCGGCTTCTGGCGCAGTCCCATTCGCGGGCCCTGGCTGACGTCCGTGTTCGGTCTGGTGCTGCTGATCGGCATTCCGCTGATCTTCGTCACCGGGATGCTCTCCTACGCCTCCTACAACCCGGGACTCGGCCGCATCAACGACCAGACCCCGGACAAGGGCCTGCTGGGCTTCTACCTCTTCGACTGGCCCACGGATCCGTACTGGCTGTACCGGCTGACTCAGGGCGTGCACGTGACTCTCGGCGTGGTCCTGGTGCCGGTGGTGCTGGCCAAACTGTGGTCGGTGATCCCGAAGCTGTTCGAGTGGCTGCCGGTCCGCAGCGTCGCCCATGCGCTGGAGCGGCTGTCGCTGCTGGCGCTGGTGGGCGGGGTCGTCTTCGAGTTCGTTACGGGGATCTTCAACATCCAGCTCTTCTACGTCTTCCCGGGCTCCTTCTACACCCTGCACTTCTACGGCGCCTGGGTGTTCATCGCCGCGTTCGTCGTCCATGTGAGCCTCAGACTCGGCAGGATGACCCGCGCCCTGCGCTCCCGCAACCTGCTGACGGAACTGCGCACCGGGCTCGCCGACACCCGGCCGGAGCCCCCCGACCCGGACGGCCTGGTCGCGCTCGAACCCGCGGCGCCGACCATGAGCCGACGCGGCGCACTCGCCATGGTGGGGGGCGGGTCGCTGCTCCTCCTGGTGGTCACCGCAGGACAAAGCATCGGCGGCCGGCTGCGGCGCACCGCCCTTCTCGCGCCGCACAACCGTGACCCGGGCGGCGGGCCGAAGGACTTCCAGATCAACAAGACGGCTGCGGCCGTCGGCGTCACCCGTGTCCATGTCGGGCCGGATTGGCGGCTGGAGGTCCGTGGCCACGGGCCGACGCTCGTCTTCACCCGCGCACAGCTCCTCGCGATGTCTCAGCATGTCGCCGCACTGCCGATCGCCTGCGTGGAGGGATGGTCCACCTCCGACCAGGACTGGAGCGGCCTTCGGCTGGCCGACCTCGCCGCCTTGGCGGGCCTCCCCGACGCCGGAAGCGTCCTGGTGAGATCCGTCCAACCACCCGGCCCCTACAGCTCGGTGGTACTGCGGGGCAACCAGATCCACGACCCCAGATCGCTGCTCGCCCTGCGCGTCAACGGGGCGGACCTCTCACTCGATCACGGCTTCCCGGCCCGCGTCATCGTTCCGGCCAACCCCGGCGTGAACAACACCAAGTGGGTGCACCGGCTCACCTTCAGGACGTGACCATGGCGCGCTTCGTCCGCTGGTACGGCTCCGGTCCTCTGCATCTTCTCGTCCTGATCGCCTCGTTCGCCATCACCGGCTACGCCCTGGTACGCCTGTTCGCCGTCCGGCCGCTCGAGGTCGCGATCTGGTTCGTCGGCGCGGCGATCGTCCACGACCTGATCCTGCTGCCCCTGTACTCACTCGCCGATCAGTCGTCACAGGCTGTCTTGCGGCACCGCGCCATCCGCATGCCACAGCCGCCGTGGATCAATTACCTGCGCGTGCCCGCCTTCCTCTCGGGCGTGCTCCTGCTTGTCTGGTTCCCGCTCATCTTCGACCTGGCGATCCCCTACCCCGATGCCGCACGGCTGTCGGAAGGCGTCTACCTCGGCCGATGGCTGGCCATCACCGCCGTCGTCTTCGGCGTCTCCGCCGTTGCTTTCGCTCTCAAGCTCCGCCGCGTCCGCCGCGCCGCCCGCGCCGACGAGGAGCGACCCGCACCGGGTCACGACGCCGCCCCATGACGTCCACTGAGGACCGCTCGTCCTACGCCGGTGCAGATCCCTACGCGCTCGGCGGTCTGCAGGTGCGATCCGCTGATCGTGCTGATTGGGTGAGGGTGAATCAGCTGTGCAGAGAGGCTGGGATCAATGACACTGGTCGGGCACTTGGAGAGCCCTGCGGCGCAGGCGACTGCTCACGTCGTCCCAGCCGGGCCGCGTCCGGCCCAAGGCGGACGGGCTGCGACGCATGAGTGCGCGACCGATCGGTGATCACGCTCTGCTGTCCGACTGCCGCTCGGCTGCGCTGGTCACCTCCGACGGCTCGGTGGACTGGCTGTGCCTGCCCCGGTTCGACAGCCCGGCAATCTTCGCCCGACTCCTCGACGAGGACGCCGGCCACTGGTCGATTTGCCCTGCTGGTTCGGTCGACATCAGTCGCCGCTACATCAAGGACACCCTTGTTCTGGAGACGACCTTCCACACGACGGGGGGTACGGCGGTCCTACGCGATGCACTTGCCCTGGGACGGCGCGAACGCGGACACGCGCTCGGCACCGCTTCCCCCGGAACGCTTCTGCGGCAGATCACTTGCACCGAAGGGCGGGTGACCATCGATTTCGCCTACGCGCCGCGCCCAGAGTTCGGGCTCATCAACCCACTCCTGTCAGCCGTGCGAGGTGGGTTCGCGGCGTACGGGGGCGCCCATGTGCTGCTGCTGTCGAGCCCCATCGACCTGCGGGTGAGCGGCTCCACGGCGCACGGCCGAATCCCGCTCTCGGCGGGGCACCGCATCGAATTCGCCCTGCACGTCGGGTCGGCGTGGGAGAAAGAGTCGGTGGGCTGGCGGGCGGGGCGGATCCGGCGCCGTATGTCCGACACCATCGAAGGCTGGCGCTCCTGGTCGAAGCTCCACCGCGGCTACGTCGGTCCCTGGCAGGCAGAGGTCGGCCATAGCGGACGCGTGCTGAGAGCCCTGACCTTCGCCCCCACCGGGGCCATCGTCGCCGCGGCCACCACGTCACTGCCCGAGACACCGGGCGGGATGCGCAACTGGGACTACCGCTACACCTGGGTCCGCGACGCGAGCTTCACCCTGCAAGCGCTCGCCACGGCCGCCTGCGAGAAGGAGAAGAACCGGTTCTTCGACTTCCTTGCCCGGGCCGCGGCAACCCAACTTGATCGCGGCGTCGACCTGCAGATCATGTACGGCATCGGCGGCGAACACGATCTGAGCGAGCGGCTCCTGCCGCACCTGACCGGCTGGCGCAACAGCAGCCCCGTGAGGACCGGCAACGACGCCTGGCGCCAACGCCAACTCGACGTCTACGGCGAACTCCTCGACGCCGCTCACCAGACCCTTCCGCCCGGTGAGCCCCTCGCCCCGGCCACCCGCACCTTCCTTCTCCAGGCAGCCGAGACAGCCGCCCAACGATGGACCCAACCGGATCAGGGCATCTGGGAAAGACGCGGACCCAGCAGACACTTCCTCCACTCCAAACTGATGTGCTGGGTCGCCCTGGACCGCGCCATCGCCATGGCCCCAGTCCTTCAGGCCGACGAACGCCTGCCTCGTTGGCACTACGAGCGCGACCAGATCCGCCAAGCCATCGAACAACGCGGTTGGAACCCCGGCCTGGGCGCCTTCACCCAAGCATTCGGCAATGACGACCTCGACGCCTCCGCGCTGATGCTGCCCATCGTCGGCTTCCTGCCGCCGCACGACCCCCGCGTACAGTCCACCGTGCTGGCCATCGCCACCCACCTGACCGACCGTAACGGCCTCGTCCGCCGCTACCTCACCGACGAACTGCAGGAAGAAGAAGGCGCGTTCCTGCTGTGCACCTTCTGGCTCGCCCAAGCCCTCGCCCTCACCGGCCACACCACCCGGGCACGACACGTCTTCCAAGCCGCCCTGGCGCACGCCAACGACCTCGGCCTGCTGGCCGAGGAGACCGACTTGACCACAGCAGAGGCCCTCGGCAACTTCCCGCAAGCCTTCAGTCACATCGGGCTTATCAACGCCGCTCGCGCCATCCGCGATGCAGAGCAACAAACAACGGACGCTCAGTAGGCGAACAACCCGTGCCTGCGCCAACGACCACTAGCCGCGTTTGCGGCTCTCTGTGAGCATTGACCTGTATCTGTGCTGCCATCATGGCCGACCGAACCGCTGTGGGAACGGCTGTGGTGTCGGCGACTTGCCGGCGGTGGCTGCGGGCGTCGACGCGTCGTAGGCGGGAGCGGCTGCTCGAAGTGCAGCGGTCAGGTAACGGTGAACGATGTCCAGTTCACCCGGGGTGAAGTCCTCGGCCGCATCGACGAGGTTGGCGATGAGCGGGCCGAAGAAGGACCAGCCCAGCTCCCCGGCCTTCTGCTCCACCGTCAGCATGACGCGTCGCCGGTCGTTTTCATCGCGCCTGCGACGGACGAGCCCCAGGCGCTCCAGCCGGTCGAGCAGGGCAGTGGTGCCCGCCGAATTGAGCCGCAGTGCCGCACCGAGCCGTCCAGGCGTGACGTCGGTGCCCGCCCGGTCGGCGTCAAGCAGGTGGATGAGGGCCCGCAGATCGGTGGGGTGCAGGCCGTTTCGCGCGGCGAACTCGGCGCCGCGCAGATCGAATTCCACGGTCACTGCGCGCAGTAGATGGACCAGCCGCATCGCGGGGTTGTCGTCATTACTCACTGGGCTACTATCTCGCTGAGCGAGAGAACTGGTCAACGCGATGATTCCCCGGAGGGTTCGCAGTGTCCTCATCCCAAGAGTTCTTCGCCGCCTACGACGCACTGCTCGCCCGCTGGCCCACTGGTACCACCGAGATCGACGTTCCCACCCCGTACGGCATCACCCGCGTCCACGCCTACGGCCCGGCTGAAGCCACCCCCGTCCTCCTTCTGCACGGCGGCGGTTCCACCGGCGCGGTCTGGTTCGCCAATGCCCCGGCACTCGGCACGCACCACCGGATGCTGGCCGTCGACATCCTCGGCGACGCCGGACACAGCATCCCCAGCGGGCGCCCGCTGCGCACAACCGCCGACCTGATGGCCTGGTTGGACGCGCTGCTCGACGGCCTCACCGTGTCCCGCGCGCATCTGCTGGGTCATTCCTACGGCGGCTGGATGGCCCTGACCTACGCCCTGCACGCCGCGCAGCGGGTCGATCGGCTGGTACTGCTCGACCCGACCCAGTGCTTCGCCAACTTCCGCCCGGGTTTCCTGCTGCGCTCGCTGCCGATGCTGCTCCGCCCGACGAAAGCCCGCGCACGCGCGTACCTGGACCGTGAGACGGCGGGCACGGACACCGACCTGGGCTGGAAGCGGCTCTATGCCTTGGCGGTATCCGGCTTCGCGAACCGGAAACTGGCCGTCGGCCGCCGCCCGGACCCAACGACGCTGAGTGTCCCGCTCCTGGTCCTTCTCGCCGGCCGCAGCGACGCCCACGACGCCGCGAAAGTCGCAGTCCGCGCCCGCAAGGCCGTACCGGACGCCCGGATCGAGATCCTCTCCGAGCTCACCCACTTCGCTATGCCCACCGCCGTGCCCGCGCAGACGAACCGCCGGATCACCGACTTCCTGGCAGGCAACCATGAGAAGCAAGCCGCCCTGGGCGTGGTTTGAGGAGGATCAGGCGGAGCGGCGCCAGCGGGGTGGAGCGCCCCGAGAGTAGAACAGGCACAGGGCCTAGTGATCATGGAGTTGCGACGCTCTCTGCTCGGAGTCACCCCTCGTAGCGGGTGGCCAGGGTCCGTACCGTCGCGGCGATGCGGTCGCGGAGTTCGGCCGGTGCCATGACCTCGACGTCGGTGCCCAGCCGCAGGAACTCTCCGTGGGCGTGGTCGATCGATTCGATGGGCACCCGGATCTCCGTCCATCCGTCACCCGCGGGTGTCACGCCGATGCGGCGGGCGCCCTCCGGGGTGAGCCGCACCAGAGCCTCCCCAGTGTGCAGCCGGGCTCGGAAGTCGGCCAGATAGCTGTTCCAGTACGTGACTAGGTCGAACCCGTCCGGGATGACGAACTCTTCGTCCAGGGAGTGGAGTTCCATGATCTGGTCGACCCGGTAGGTGCGGATTCCGGACGGCCCGCTCGCGACCAGGTACCAGCGGCCGGCCTTGAGTACGAGCCCGTACGGCTCCACCTGCCGCTCGATCTCCTCCGGTGCCCGCCAGCGCCGGTACCGCAGGACCACCGTCAGCCGTGCCCACACCGCACCGGCGACCGCGGCCAGGTGAGGCGTACGGTCGGCGTCGCCGTACCAGCCGGGGGCGTCGAGCAGGAAGCGTTCCTGGATCCGCCCGGCGTGCTCGCGAACCTCCGTCGGAAGGGCGGCCCGCAACTTGAGTTGGGCGGTGGTGAGCGCCTCGCCGAGGCCGAGCTCGGCGGCGGTGCCGGGGAGTGCGGCGAGGAATGCGGCCTGCGCCTCGTCCGCGGTCAGTCCGGTGAGGCGGGTCCGGTAGCCGTCGACCAGTCGGTAGCCGCCCGCATGTCCAGCGTCGCCGTACAGCGGGATACCGGCGGCGCCGAGCGCCTCGACGTCCCGGTAGACCGTACGGACGGAGACCTCCAGTTCCTCGGCCAGCTGCTGGGCCGTCATCCGGCCCCGGTTCTGGAGCAGCAGAAGCAGGGTGACCAGTCGGCTCGCACGCATGCTCGCCAGTATCCACTGACATTGGATGTCAGTGGAGTTCCCCTAGCCTGCGGCGCATGAACGACTTCGACTTCCTGCACGGCTCCTGGAACGTGGCCAACCGCCGCCTCACCACCCCGCTCGGCGGCCCGGGCGCCACCACCTGGGAGGAGTTCCCCGGCCACTCGGTGATCCAGCCGCTGTTCGGGGGAGCCGGGAACATCGACGAGATCACTTTCCCCACCCTCGGCCGCCAGGGCGTGACCCTGCGGCTGTTCGACCACGAAACGCGCCAGTGGTCGATCCACTGGTCGGACAGCCGGACCGGCCGGCTGGATCCCCCGGTGATCGGCGGCTTCACGGACGACCGCGGTGACTTTTACGGCGAGGACACCTACGACGGCCGCCCGATCCGGGTGCACTTCACCTGGCACCGCCTCGGCCCGGAAGCTGCCCGCTGGGAGCAGGAGTTCTCCGGCGACGGCGGCCGTACCTGGGAGCTCAACTGGATCATGGACCTCACCCGCACCGGGTCGGCCGGCGCATGAGCATCGTCGAATTCCGTCAGTACACCCTGCATTCCGGCGCCCGGGAGACACTGATCGAGCTGTTCGAGCGCGAGTTCGTGACCGGCCAGCAGGCGGTCGGCATCACCGTCGGCGGCCGGTTCCGCGACCTTGACGACCCGGACCGCTTCGTCTGGCTGCGCGCGTTCCCCGACATGACGCACCGCCGGCGCGCGCTGGAGGCGTTCTACACCGGCACGGTCTGGCGGGAACACCGCGACGCGGCCAACGCCACCATGATCGACAGCGACGACGTCCTGCTGCTGCGCGGTCCGGGCTTCGCGCCGGAGTCGGGCACCCGCGAGGTGGTCGCGACGGTCTGCCGGCCGTCGGACGCGGCTGCCTTCGACGCGTACGCCGCCCGGCACCTGGGCCCGCGCCATGCGCTGCACCGCACCGAGCACGCCGAAAACGACTACCCCCTCCTGCCCGTCCGCACCGGGGTGGACGTCCGGCTCTGGTTCGGCCCGGCCGAGGCACCAGCCTGGCCGATCCGGCGGCTGCGGCTGGAACCCGTGACGACTTGCAGGTGACAGCACCGCAAAAATGCCTCTGACCAGCGAGAATGGGCTGCTCGCTGCTCGCTGCTCGCTGCTCGCTGCTCGCTGCTCGCCGGCTCGGCTGCGGTCAGTGCCGCTTGTAGGGGACGATCAGCACCGCGGTGGCGTCGGCGTGACTCCGTAGTTCTTTGAGGGTTTGGCTCGGCGAGGTGTTCTGGCCGAAGGACGCCGGCAGGGGGTCGCGGAGCGCGTACAGCGTCAGCTGGTACTTGTGCGTGTGGCCGGCGGGTGGGCAGGGGCCGTCGTACGTCGCCTCGCCGAGATCGTTCAGGAGTTCCCGGGCGCCGGGCGTCAAGGTGTGCGCCTTCGTTCCCGACGCCGTCGCGGGAAGGCCGACCTGCAACCAGTGAACCTTCTGGTCGTTCAGGTCGACCATGGACAAGGCGAGTTCAGCGGTCCCAGCGGGGACGTTCTTGAATGTGAGCCCGGGGGAGTAGTCGTGGGGACTGTCACAGGTCATCAGGGGGAGGAATGCTCCTGACGCGTCGAAACCCTGGCCGCGGCCGAGGGTGAAGGGACCTGTAGGCACCGCAGTCGACCGGGAGACGGTGGTGGACGGGGCCGACGTCGCCTGGACGTGCCCGGAGTTTGATGAGCACGCGGAGGTGGTCAGCAGCGCAACAGCGGCAATCGCGCCCGAGACGAGGAATCGACGCTTCATGCCGGAACCGTATGCCGGAGCTCCCCTGACCGCTCGTACCGGCTCACCGTTTCCTGACCGTCGACGGCCGGCCTGTCGTCGGCTTGGTCGCCGCCCCTGCGGGAGACGTCACGGTCGTAGCGAACGTAAGCGGCCAGGACACTGAGCCCGACGGCGCGCAGGACGGTGACCGGCGCTCGTTGCGGTCGTCGCTGCTGGGATGCCGGACGTGATGTCCGTCTTCCGTAAGGATTCGGACATTCCGTTGCGAGCTCGCGGCGGCTGTGATGGAAGGCATGAGTTCGCGCATTCCTTCGCTCCGTCCGCCGGTGTTCAGGGGGCGGTTGCACGACGCCCGCACGGCGACCTCGATCGGGCGGTGGCTGGGCCTGGCATTCGCGGTGTGCTTCGTCACCGGACTGATCAGCCACTTCCTCCAGCATCCGCCGGGCTCGCTGGCCGACGATCTGCCGAGCCGCCCGGTGTGGGGCTACCGTCTCACCCAGGGCCTTCACGTCGCCTCCGGCATCGCATCCATTCCCCTGCTGCTGGTCAAGTTGTGGGCGGTGTACCCGCGACTGTTCGCCTGGCCGCCCGTGCGATCGGTGCTGCACGTACTGGAGCGGCTGTCGATCGGGGTGCTGGTGGCGGGAGCCGTGTTCGAGTTGTTCACCGGGCTGCTGAACACGGTGCAGTGGTATCCGTGGCCGTTCTCGTTCGTGCCCGTGCACTACGCGGTGGCCTGGCTGGTGGCCGGGGCGCTGGTGCTGCACATCGCGGTGAAAGCACCCGAGATCAAGGCGCACTGGAGCCGGCGGTCGCCCGGAACGCTCGCCCTGCCCGCCGAGGACGCGTTCGACCGGCGCTCACTGCTGGCCGCGGTGGCAGCGGCGGTCGGCGCGGTCACGCTGACCACGGTCGGCCAGTCCTTCACCCCGCTGAAGAGGCTCGACCTGCTCGCGCCCCGCCACCCGGACCACGGCCCGCAGGGCCTGCCGGTCAACCGCACCGCGGTTGCCGCCGGCGTCGGCCGGATCCCCGATGACTCCTACCGACTGGTGGTGGACGGGCCACGGCCCTACACGCTGACGCTGGCAGAACTGCGCGGTCTGCCGCAGCGCGAGGTGGAACTGCCCATCGCCTGCGTGGAGGGCTGGAGCAAGTCGGCGCACTGGACCGGCGTGCGCGTGGCGGACCTGCTGGACCGGGCCGGTGCCCCGTCGCATGCGCGCGTGCGGGTGGTGTCGTTGCAACTCCGCGGCGCCTACCGGGTTTCCGAGATGGGCCACGAATACGCCCGCGACCCGCTCACCCTGCTCGCACTGCGCCTGAACGGGCAGGAACTCACTCCCGACCACGGCTATCCGGCCCGCCTCATCGCACCGAACCGGCCCGGCGTGCTGCAGACCAAGTGGGTCGGCCGACTGGAGGTGCTGTCATGAAGCCGAGGCATGTGAGGGTGAGCGTGACGCGGATGCTGTCCGGCATGGCCGGACTGGTGCTGATGGGCGTGGGCGCGTCCTTGCTGCTGGACGTACCCGACCCGATGGACGTCCTGGTCTGGCTCGGCGGGGCCCTGGTCCTGCACGACGCGCTCATCGCGCCGCTGGTGCTGCTCGCCGGGCTGGTCCTGGTCCGCGGCGGCGTGCGAGGGCCCGTCCGCGGAGCGCTGCTGGTCGCGGGTGCGTTGACGGCCGTGGCCCTGCCGGTGCTGCTGCGTCCGGGACCCACGGCCAATTCCTCGGTCCTGCCGCTGGACTATCCGCGCAACTGGCTGCTCACACTGCTGGCGGTGGCCACGGTCACCATGCTCGCCCTCGCAACGCGCGGATTCGGCCGGCATCGGCGCCGTCCGCCGTCCTGAATCCACCGACTGGCCGTACGTCTCGCCGTCCCACAGCAGTCTTACGCGTTTCCGCCGGAAGGGTGGCGGTCACGGCATGCACGGGGCGGCGGGGCGGCTGTTTGCGACCGGTGACGAACTGGGCCGGGCGGGGGTGTATGGGCTGACGGTGGCCTGCTGACGGTGGTGACGTCACGACCGGGCGCATCCCGGTCCGGAGTAATCCGCCTTACGAATCTCTGACGTGGCGGGGCCGCATGGGGCTGTGGACGCATGCCTGGCCCTACCGTCGTCACCATGCTGATCCTGGTCACCGGAGGTGCGGGCTTCATCGGCTCGCACGTCGTCACCGCCCTCACCTGCGCCGGGCACGAGGTGCGCGTGATCGACGCCCTGCTGCCCGCCGCGCACCGCGTCGCCCCGCCGATTCCCGAGGGGGTGGACTGGCGGCATGCAGACGTCCGCGACACAGAGGCTGTTGCTGATGCCTTGCGCGGTGTCGACGCCGTCTGCCACCAGGCCGCGATGGTCGGGCTCGGCAAGGACTTCGCCGACGCACCCGACTACGTCGGCTGCAACGACCTCGGTACCGCCGTGCTGCTGGCCGGCATGGCCGAATCCCGGGTGCGCTGCCTGGTGCTGGCGAGTTCGATGGTGGTCTATGGCGAAGGGCGCTACGAATGCCCTCGCCACGGCGTCGTCCGGCCGGGACCGCGCCAGGTGGACGACCTGGAGGCGGGCCGCTTCGAACCGCCCTGCCTCCAGTGTGGTGAGCCGCTCGCCCCGGGGCTGGTCGAGGAGGACGCGCCGGCCGACCCACGCAACGTGTACGCGGCCACCAAGCTCGCCCAGGAGCACCTCGCCGCCGCGTGGGCACGGGCGGTCGGCGGGCGGGTTGCGGCACTGCGGTACCACAACGTCTACGGGCCCGGGATGCCGCGCGACACCCCGTACGCCGGCGTCGCCTCCCTCTTTCGCTCCGCACTCGGGCGTGGCGAGTCCCCGCGGGTGTTCGAGGACGGCGGGCAGCGGCGGGATTTCGTCCACGTCCGGGACGTCGCCGCAGCCAACCTCGCTGCCCTGACCGGGGCGGACGGCCTTCCGGAGGGCACCCTGCGGGCGTACAACGTGGGCAGCGGCGAGCCGCACACGGTGGGGGAGATGGCGGCCGCGCTCGCTGTGGCGTATGCCGGGCCGATGCCGGTCGTGACGGGGGAGTACCGGCTCGGCGACGTCCGCCACATCACCGCTTCCTCCGAACGGTTGCGCGACGAGTTGGGCTGGAAGTCGCAGGTCGCCTTCGCGAAAGGAATGGCGGAGTTCGCGGCCGCACCGCTGCGCGCCGGGTGACCCGTCATCACGGCCCGCCCCAGCGGCGAGTTCGCGGCTGAGTGCGGCAATTTCGGCCGTGGGCGTGATGGCGGGTGGTGCGAAGCGGCCGTCGTCCCCGAGGGCGCGGGTGGCTTCGGCGCCAGGGCCCGGCTCCCCTTCACCACGCTGTGGCCCAGCACGAGAGCCACCGCGAGCGACACGACCGCCGCGATGGCAAGCGTCGTCTCGGCGAGCATGGCGGCAACGGTTACAGCGGCCACGACGGCCGGCGACAGGGCGACCGAACGGCTTCGCAGCAGTCGCAGGACCACCGCGCCGGCCAAATCCGGCACCGGCCGCCGCGTAGACGGCGATCAGGAGGGTGTCACGCAGCGCACGGTCGAGACGGTCGCGTCGTCGTCCACGACGAGTACGCGTTTCACACCGCCGAGTCTCGCACCGGCGTTCGGCCGTCCGGGGGAGCGGCGTCGGACGTCAGCAATCCGTAAGGTCACCAAATCCCTTATGCCCGTTTTGTGTCCGTAGGGTGAGTGAGGTGATCGAGACACCGCTCCCTCCGCCTGCTCCTGTTGACGTGGTGCTGCCCTGCCTCGACGAGGCCGAGGCCCTGCCGTGGGTGCTGGACCGCATCCCCTCGGGCTGGCGCGCGATCGTCGTCGACAACGGCTCCACCGACAACTCGGCGGACATCGCCCGCGCCCTCGGGGCACATGTGGTGCACGAGCAGCGCCGCGGCTTCGGCGCCGCCTGCCACGCCGGGCTGACCGCCGCCACAGCCGACGTCGTCTGCTTCTGCGACTGCGACGCCTCCCTCGACCCCGCTCTGCTGCCCGCCGTCACCGGGCCCGTCCTCGACGGCTCGGCCGACCTGGTCCTGGGCCGACGCCGACCCACCACCCCCCGAGCCTGGCCCCCGCACGCAAGGATGGCCAACCTGGCACTGGCCCAGATGATCCGGCAGCGCACCGGACTGCGCCTGCACGACCTCGGCCCGATGCGCGCCGCCCGCCGTGAGGCCCTGCTGGCCCTCGGTCTGACCGACCGGCGCTCCGGCTACCCGCTGCAGATGGTGGTCCGCGCCGCCGACGCGGGCTGGCGGGTGGCGGAGCGGGAGGTGCCGTACAGCCCGCGCACCGGCCGCTCCAAGGTCACCGGCACCTGGCGCGGCACCTGGCAGGCCGTACGCGACATGCGCGCCGTCCTCGCCGAGCTCCCCGTCACCGCACCGGCCGCCGGCGCGAGTGCCGCGGGAACCGGACGATGAGCGCCCGGCACGCGGTCACGGAGCCGCTCACGCTGCTGGTCATCGCCAAGGAGCCCGTCCCCGGGCGAGTCAAAACCCGGCTCACACCGCCCTACACGCCACACGAGGCGGCCGCCCTGGCCGAGGCCGCCCTCACCGACACCCTCCACGCGGTGCTCCAGGTTCCCGCCCACCGCCGCCTCCTCGTCCTCGACGGCTGTCCCGGCCCGTGGCTGCCGCCCGGCTTCGATGTCGTCCCGCAGGTCTCCGGCGCTCTGGACGAGCGGATCGCCGCCGCCTTCGCCCACTGCGGCCACGGGCCCGCCCTGCTCGTCGGCATGGACACCCCGCAGTTGACCCCGGACCACCTTGCCGGGGTCGGCCGCGACGGCCACGACGCCTGGTTCGGTCCGGCCGCCGACGGCGGGTTCTGGGCACTCGGCCTCGCGGAACCGACCCGCGCCAAAACCCTCGTACGGGGCGTACCGATGTCCACCGACCGCACCGGATCGATCCAGCGCGCCCGGCTCACCACGGCGGGGCTGAAGGTCGCCGACCTGCCGGTGCTGCGCGACGTGGACACCGCCGCCGACGCCGCCGAGGTCGCCGCTTGCTGCCCGCCCGGCTCGCGTTTCACCACCGCCCTCGGCCGGGCGGAGGCCGCACGGTGAGCGCCGCGGAGCCCGCCGTCGCCGAAACGGCCGAGTCGGCCTCGCCGGGACACCCCGAGACCCAGATGGCCCAGCCTGCAGAACTCCACCCGTCGACTCGGCCCGCCGACCGGCATGCGCCCGGGGTACCAGGCGAGCCGTGGACCCACGATCCCTACACACACGCACTGCGCACCGGCCACGGCCCGCTCCACCTACGCCGCCTGTCGCCACCGGCACATCCGGACGGCCGCGGCGGTTCAGGAGAGCTGCTCCCGCTCGATATCGAACGCTGGTGCGCTCCCCCCGATGCCGCCGACCTGGACGTGTTGCACCGCTGCCACGGGCCCGTTCTGGACGTCGGCTGCGGACCGGGACGCATGGTGGCGGCGCTCGCAGCCCACGGCGTACGGGCGCTGGGAGTGGACGTCAGCCCCGCCGCCATCGCCCGGACCCGGCGCCGGGGAGGAGCGGCCGTACGACGCTCCGTCTTCGCGCTCCTGCCCGGCGAAGGCCGCTGGGCCACCCTGCTCCTGATGGACGGCAACATCGGCATCGGCGGCGATCCGACCGCCCTGCTCGCCCGCCTGCGCGCCCTCGTCGTCCCCGGCGGGCGCCTGCTGGCCGAGGCCACCTCGCACGACGTGGATGAACGCCTCACCGTCCGCGTCGAGGATGCCCACGGCCGCCACGGCCCCTCCTTCCCCTGGGCCCGCCTGGGCACCACCGCCCTGCTGCACGCCGCCACCACCGCCGGCTGGAACCTCACCAACTGCTGGACCGCTGACAATCGCCCCTTTGTCGAACTCCACCGCCCATCGGAGGACCTCGACACGCATTCCCCGGACACCGGAGGAACCGACCAGCCATGACGGATGCCCTCACCTCTCGCCGGTCGCCTTCCGGGCGGGCCGAGCCCCCGCCCGGTCACCCTGCCGTGCCCATGAGCCGCACCACCGGTCGTGCGCGGGCGCGCATCGCCGTCACCGTCGTGCTCCTCGCCTCACTCACCGCCGTCGTCGCCGACACCGTCCGCGCCGGCGACAACCAGAGCAACCCAGGCCGTGTCCTTGCCGGGTACGCCATAGCCTGGGCGCTGTTCGCCGCCGCCGCATGGGCCGTACGCAAGGTCCCCGCACGCGCGGCGAGCGTCCTGGTCCTGGCAGGTGCGGCCGCCGTCGCCGTCGCGGCCCTCGTCGCCCCGCCGCGCACCAGCGACGACATGTTCCGCTACGCCTGGGACGGCCGCGTCCAGGCCGCCGGCATCTCCCCCTACGCCCATCCGCCAGCCGCACCGCAGCTCGCCGGCCTGCGCGACAACTGGCTCTTCCCCAGTCACAGTTCCTGCAAGGGCTGGGGCCTGCACCGCACCAACAGCGGGCTGTGCGTCCGTATCAACCGCCCCACCGTGCCCACCATCTACCCACCCGTCGCGGAGGGCTGGTTCCTCACCGTCCATGCCCTCTCCCCGCCCGGCAGCCGCCACAAGCCGCTCCAGATCGGTGGTGCCGCCCTGGCGTTCGGCACCACCCTCGCCATGCTCACCGTGCTGCGCCGGCGCGGTGATCCGCAGCGGGCCCCGGCCCGGGCCGCGCTGTGGGCCTGGTGCCCGGCCGTCTCCTTCGAAGCGGTCAACAACGCCCACATCGACACCCTCGGCGTCCTGCTCACCGTCCTCGCCCTGGGAACCGCCACCGCCGGGACCCGTCGCGGTGCACTCCTCGGCGCCGCGATCGCCGTGAAGGTCCTGCCCGTCCTCGCTCTGCCCGGCGCGTTGTCGGGGCAGCGCAGCCCGGCCCGCATGCTCCGCGTGGCATCGGCAGCGGTCGCCGCAGTCGCGCTGGTCTACCTGCCCTACGTCGTGGCCTCCGGCGCCGGCGTCCTCGGCTACCTGCCCGGCTACCTCCAGGAGGAGGGCTACGAAACCGGAGACGTACGACGCTTCGCCCTGCTGCGCCTTCTGCTGCCGGACGACGCCGCGGGCGTGGCCGCGATCGCGCTGCTCGCCTTGACCGCGCTCCATGTGTGGCTGCGGGGAGACCCCGCTCGTCCCTGGCACGGCGCCCTGCTGCTCACCGGCACCGCCCTGCTCCTGATCTCACCCAACTACCCTTGGTACTCCCTGCTCGTGGTCGCCCTCGTGGCCCTCGGCGGCCGCTGGGAGTGGCTGACCGTCACCTTGGCCGGAACCGTCCTCTACCTCGCCACCCCCCTGCTTCCAGACTTCCCCCTTCAGGCATGGGCGTACGGCACGGCCACCGCCGTCGTCGCACTCGCCGCCTGCCTGCGCGCCGCTCCGACACAACGACTGTTGAAGCGACGCCACCGCCCAGCACCGGCTGCTGTCCGACCCGGGCGGCAAGAAGCTACTGATCCCACCGTTCCTAAGTAACGAGCGGTGATCGGCAGGGGCAACGGGTGCAGTCCGGTGCCTCGCTGCCGTTGCCGCGTAGCCCCCTCACGAGGCCCTTCGGCTGGCGCATTCGGACCCAGGCCGGCCGTATCGAGGGTGGTGGAGAGCCAGGCCAGGGACGCTCAGCTCTCCTTGGCCGGGCGAGCCCGTGTGGCGCATGATCCCCTCGTGGGCGATGGTGGCGCTTAGGACGGCTTGCTGCCGTGCGGTTCATGGCCGAACGGGCCGGCTCGTCCATCGCGGAGATCGACGCCACGCAAGCGGTGCCGGTCTCACAGCCCCAGGGTGCCACTGCCTCCTGAAGGAATCAGCCATGTCGAACTTCACCCCGTACCTGGAGCGCAACCAGGCTTTCGCTGCTTCCGGTGCCCAGGCCGACGTCCCCCGGGTCCCGTTCATCCCCTTCAAGCAGATGTACGTGATCATCTGCATCGATCCGCGCGTGGAGCCCGCGGCTGTGCTGGGCGTCCGGCTCGGAGAAGCGATCGTCGCACGTAACGTCGGCGGCCGCGTGACGCCGGCGGTCATCAAGGACCTCGCCTGGATCGTGCACCTGCACGAGAACAAGACTCCCGACGCGGACTGGTTCGAGATCGCCGTCATCCACCACACCGACTGCGGTTCGGGATTTCTCGCCGATGACGATCTGCGCGCCGGCTACGCCGCCCGCGGCGGCTGGGACGAACAGACCTCCTTGGAGATGGCCGTCCTGGAGCCGTCCAAGACGGTCCAGAAGGACATCGCCAAGCTGCGCGCGGCACCCGAGCTCGCGTCGGGCATCGGCAACATCAAGATCGGCGGCTACGCGTACGACCTCGGGACCGGAAAGATCACCACCGTCGTGCAGCCCGGCTGAGCAGGACACGGTCGGTCCCGCCAGTCCCGGCCGGCGACGAGACGGAGGCAACTGTGCCCAACAGCCCCAATTCCCAGCCGTCCGGCTCCCACCGCCCGCACTGGGTGCGCACCCATCAGCACGGCGGTGCGGCTACCGGTGCGCAACGGGTGCGGAGTGCACCGCATGGACCAGCACCAGGCGTTCGTTGCGCATCGCCTCCAGGGTGTCGGCGGTGTCCTCCCTGTTGGGGTCCGGAATGACGTTCATCGCGAACCGGATGACACTGTGCGCGATGCCCGGAGCCGGCCCAAGGTCGAGGAGGCGGTCGGCGCCATCACCCTAGCGAGGCGCTCGCGGAAGGCGGCCAGGACACTGTGGTGGAAGCCGGGACCGTCCGGCTCCATGGCCGGGGCGTACGTGAAATCGATGCGGCAGCGGACCACCTTGGCAGCCTGACGGCCCGACAGGTCGAGCTGCCTGGCCTGATCACGGCGTCGAGCCATCCTGGATAGCCCCGTTCACCGGGCTGAGCCCGCGGCAGTTCGGCAAGTTGGTCACTGCGACGCGGAGCGAAGGGCGCCCCCCACCTCTCCGGCTCGGAGAATGCTCAGTCGATACAGAACTCGTTGCCCTCGATGTCCAGCATCGGGATGCACGCATCATTGCCGTCATACAGCGTTCGCACGTGTACCGCGCCGAGCGGGACCAGCCGTGCACATTCGGCCTCAAGTGCGGCGAGGCGCGCCTCACCCACGAGACCGGTGCCGACCCGCACATCAAGATGCACCCGGTTCTTGGCGGCCTTCCCTTCGGGGACGCGCTGGAAGTACAGTCGCGGGCCCACGCCTGAGGGATCAGTGCAGGCGAACCATGAATCCCGCTGCTCAGGTGGCTGTGAACGCTTGAAATCGTCCCAAGTGGCAAACCCCTCCGGTGGCGGCGGTACGACGTACCCCAACACCTCGCACCAGAAACGAGCGAGACGCTCAGGTTCTGCGCAGTCAAAGGTGACTTGGAACTTCTTGATCGCTGACATCGGCGCACCATACCAGCGGGATTCTGCCGCTCGTATCTCCAGGTGGATCCGCCCGAAAACCCGTCACACCCTGGGCCACCTTGGACACCAAGTGGTCAAGCCGGACAGTCCACGAGAGTGACGCGAACTTGGCGGCGTAACCCGGTTGTCCCCACGATCCAGCCCTGATCAACCACCCTCACGTCAAAGGTCAGTTACGGGGCAACCCTTAGGCGATGATGTCAAAAAGTCCAACTGTCGTGCCTCTTGAGTATCTGTCGTACCTCCCGCAGGGTAGCAAGCGCTTGCAGCGAACCCATCCAGCGACGGAGGTCCGATGCACGACGAGAACGCGACACCGGTCCCTGACGACTCCGCCGATGGCTACTCCCGGCGCGCGATGCTGCGTGGTGTCGGCATCGCCGGAGCGGGCCTTGGCCTTGGCGCGTTGACCGGTGGCACGGCACACGCCGACGACTCCCGGACTGTGGCCTCTCCCGCCGCCGACCAGGCCGCCGACGCGGCACCCGCCCGTAAGGGCGAGACGATGATCGGGGTGCCGTTCGAACGACGCGGAACTGTGCGGGTCGGCATGATCGGGCTCGGCAATCGCGGCGGCGGCATGATCGACCTGTTTCTGGCGATGCCTGGCGTCCAGGTCGTCGCTCTGTGCGATCCGGTCAAGGAGAAGACCGCGAGAGCCGCGAAGAAGGTGTCGGACGCGGGCCAGCCTGCGCCCGCGACGTACACGAAGGGCCAAGACGACTTCGAGAACCTGTGCAAGCGCGGCGACATCGACTTCGTGTACGTGGCGACGCCGTGGGACTGGCACTTCGAGATGGCGAAGACGGCGATGCGGAACGGAAAGCACGTCGGTGTGGAGTGCCCGATCGCCCTCCAACTCGATCAGCTGTGGGAGCTCGTCGACCTGTCCGAGCGCACGCGACGGCACTGCATGCAGTTGGAGAACTGCTGCTACGGCCGTAATGAGATGCGGGTGCTGCGCATGGCGCATGCCGGGAAGTTCGGGCGGCTCCTGCACGGCGCCGGCGCGTACATCCACGACCTGCGCGGTCTGATGTTCGATCCGAACTACTACGAGGGGCCGTGGCGGCGGCTGTGGCACACACGGCTGCGCGGCGACCTCTACCCGAATCACGGGTTCGGCCCGGTCGCCAACTACATGGACATCAACCGTGGTGACCGCGTCACCCACATCTCCAGCTTCGGGACGCCCTCGTTGGGGCTCGCCGAGTACCGCGAGGCCAAGATGCCGCACGGCGACCCGAGCTGGAAGGAGACGTACATCGAGAGCGACCGCACGATCAGCCTCGTCCAGACGGCGAAGGGGCGCGTGATCCGGCTGGAGCACGATGTCTCCACGCCACACCCCTACTCGCGGATCAACAGCCTCGGCGGCACGAAGGGTGTCTTCGAGGACTACCCCGCGCGCATCTATATAGAGCCGGACCACACCAACGACAGCTGGGGTGACTTCTCGAAGTACTCCGACTGGGATCACTGGCTCTGGAAGGAGCACTCCAACCCGCCTGGCGGGCACGGCGGTATGGACTACATCATGGTGTTCCGCCTGATGCAGTGCATGCGGCTCGGCCTGGTGCCCGACTTCGATGTGTACGACGCGGCGACCTGGACATCGCCGGTGCCGCTCAGCCATGCGTCGATCAAGGCGAACGGCGCGCCCCAGCCGATCCCCGATTTCACCCGGGGCCTGTGGGAGAAGGCACGCTCGGGCGTGGACTCGCAGAAGCCGGAGGCGTGACGCTCTCAGCGAGGTGAGACCGGCCGCAGGCCCGGCGCGAAGTGGCGCACCGGGCCTGCGACGGCCACCTCAAGCCCTCTGAGCACGCAAGGCGGCCGAGCTCGTCGGGCTACGGGCCCGCCTCGACAGCGTCAGTCCCTCGGTCGGCGTGGAGCACCCCGATGCTGGCATCGCCCTGCGCGAACCGGGAGAAAAGCTCCGTGAGAGCAGCCGGGCCTGCCATGTGATCGAGGACGAGCACCGGCTGCTTCTCGCCGTCCTGTTCAACAGGGACGAAGTCGGTGACGATCTCTCGACGCAGCAGCAGGACCCGGTCGTCGTCCGCGGGATCGCGAGCCAGGCCGGCGAGGTGCTCGAGCAAGGAGTCAGAGAACTGGGCCAGGTCGTCAACGAGCACCTTCCGGAAAGCCGTGACGCTGACCGCGAGCCGGTCGCCCATGCGTTCATAACGGGCCGAAAGGTCGGACGGCAGCAAGTAGAAGACCCCCGCCTCGCCTTCATGTCCCCGGTTCAGCAGCACGCAGACCATGCGCTCACCAGGATCCTGGGATTGGGTATCGACGGCGAGGAGCACGCCCACGTCGTCCGGGTCGAACGCGGGAACCGCGGTGATCCACATGCGGGCGGAGTCAGCCGTGCCGCTCGGGCCGTCCAGGTCGTTCATGACCGTCATCCAAGCGCACGGCGCCGACATCCCGCTGACTCCCCAGGTATTGACGCTCCTCCAGGTCCGTGGCATGCCGCTACTTCGAGGTCACCGCATGCCGATGTCGTAAGTGGTGCCGCCGGCGACGGCTCGGAGTTTGTCCGGGTTGGCCACGTTGTGGATGGCGGTGATGCGGCCGTCGGCGTTGAAGTCGAAGGTGACGGTGGCGATCACGCGTCCCAGGCCGCTGAACACGATGCCCGGCCCGCCGTTGATCTCGACGAGTTCGGCTTTCATGTCGGCAGGCTCGACGCCCTGGTAGGTGACGGTGCCAATGGCCGCGAACCAGGCGGCCACCGTGGCTGCGCCCATCACCGGGTGCAGGGCCTGACGGACCTTGCCGCCGCCGTCGGTCCACAGGGTGACGTCCGGCGAGAGCAGTTCCATCAGGGCGTTGACGTCCCCGCCGGTCGCGGCGGAGAAGAACCGCTCGGTGGCCTCGCGCTGCCGCGACCGGTCGGCGGCGAAGCGGGGCCGCCGGGCCCGCACGTGCTCGCGGGCCCGATGCGCGGCCTGACGCACCGCGGCTTCGGAACGCTCCACCACCTCGGCGATCTCGGCGTGGCTGAAGTCGAAGACCTCCTTCAATACGAACACCGCGCGTTCCAGCGGGCTGAGCGTCTCCAGCACCACCAGCATGGCCATCGACACCGACTCGGCGTGCGTGACGACCTCGGCGGCGTCTCCGCCGGTGAGGATGGGCTCCGGCAGCCACGGCCCCACGTAGGTCTCCCGCTTGTGCCGGGTGGAACGCAGCCGGTCCAGCGCCAGGTTCGACACGATCCGCGTCAGGTACGCCTTGGGATCGGCCATCTGCGAGCGGTCCGCGGCAGACCATTTGATCCAGGCGTCCTGGACCGTGTCCTCGGCGTCGGCCGCGCTGCCGAGGAGGCGGTAGGCCACGGAGAACAGCAGCTTGCGGTGCTCGTGGAAGACCTGCTGGTCGGGGTGGGTGGACGGGGTGGTCACCGGGCCTCCCGGATCCGGGTGAAGCGGCCCCCGCGGGGCCAGAACGCGCCCGAGGCGGGCATCTTCTTCATGCGGCCGTAGGTCGGCCAGGGCGAGGCGGTCACCGTCTCCTTGTACCGGACCGCCATGCGGCCCGTCAGGCAGGACCGGCGCGGGCTGTCATCGGGGCGGGTGAACTGCACCACGGCGTCACCGCGTCCCAGGCTCACCGGCGTGTGGTAATAGCCGAAGCGGAACGGCGTGGGCTGCTTGCCCCTGAGCGCCCGGTCGATCGACAGCGCGGCGTGCACCCCGGTCGGCATCCCGCCCTGGCAGGTGCCGTGCATGACGCCGTAGCCCTGGCGGATGGCGGCCGCGTCGCCGATCGCGTACACCTCGGGGTGGGACATCGATCGCAGTGTGGCGTCGGTGATGATGCGTCCGCGCTCGTCGACGGCCAGCCCGCCGGCGGCCGCCAGCGGCGACACCCGCGTACCGCTCGTCCACAGGACCGCGTCGGCGGCGATGCTCTCCCCGCCCGCCAGCTCGACCGCGTCGGGCAGCGCCTTCACCACCTCGACCCCGGTGCGCACCCGGACGCCAAGCCGTTCGAGTGCGGCGTGCACGTACGCCTTGGCCTTCGGGTTCATGGCCGCACCGGGCTCGGTCCGGCCCAGCAGTACGACGTTCAACTCCGGGTGCCGCTCGGCGATTTCCGCGGCCGACTCGATGCCGGTCAGCCCGCTGCCGACGACCACCACCGTGCCGCTGCCGAGCCGCCCCAGCCGGTCGGCCAGCAACTCGGCATCCTGGGCGCTGCTCAGGGTGTACGTGTGGTCCTCGACCCCTGGCACCGCAGAGGTGTCGGCCACACTGCCCAACCCGTACACCAACGTGTCGTAGGGCAGCACCCGGTCGTCGTCGATCCGCACGGTCTTCGCGTCCGCGTCCACCGCCGTCACCCAGCCCCGTACAAACCGCGCGCCCGTACCGTCCAGCAGCTGAGGGATGCTCAGCTCGGCGACCCGCTGCCCAGTCGCCGTCATGTGCAGCCGCATGCGCTCGGTGAACCGCTCCTGCGCGTTCACCACCGTCACCTCCACACCCCCGCGCCGCTTCACCCGGGCCGAGAGCTGGACGGCCGCGGCCATGCCCGCGTACCCCGCCCCCAGGATCACCACGCGATACGCGGTTGCCATGCCGGTCTCCTGCCGTGCACTCATCGTTCCGTCCTTCTCGGCTCGCTTGCTGACGCCCACCAGATGGGAGCAGGCGGCCTGGACGTGACATGGACCGGATGTGATGCGCGACACAGTTCGTATCGAGGGCTCGCCGCAAGGTGGCCGAAGGCGTCCGGGGCTAGAAGTGCTCGAGGTTCATCTCCTGGTCCAGCCGTTCCTTCAGCTTCACGACGTCCTTCAGGAGGGCATCCATCGCGGCCAGGTCCGCCGGATCCGTCTCCTGCACACCCTCGGACACCCTGTCGGCCATGTCGCGGAGATCCGCGTAGTACGGATCCGACCCCGCTTCGTCGTGCAGTTGCTGCGCCACGGTAGCCGCAAGCGGCTGAAGCGAGATGAGAGTCGCCTGGCATTGGTGGTCAGTGACACAACCACCGGCGAACGTCTCCCCCGCAGTGAAGCTCGTGTAATCAAGCGCGGCAGATTTCGTTGCCCTCATCGCCTCCGGCTTCGCCATCGGGGCTGTCGCCGCGCCGGGTTTCACCGTCGGGGCCGCCGCCGCATCCGGCTTCGCTTCCCTGGTCGTGCTCGGCTTGGCCGCCTCCCCGCTGCACGCCGTCATCAGAACCAGTGCCCCACCCACGGCCAGCACGGACATGCCGCGGCCGGCCCACCTTCGGATCTTCATGCGCGGGAACGTAGCACTTCTCCGGCGACGAGTCGTTCCCGATCGAGGATCGAGGATCGAGGATCGAGGTCGACGACCGAGCGGCACCGCAAGGCCACGGCCACGAGAAGTCTCAGGTCCGTTTCCGCAAGGGAAGGGCCGCTCCCGTGTCAATCCGTCGCCGGCCACACCTCGGGCCCGCCGCCGTGCCACTCCACCAGGGGCGACATCGCCACGTCCAGTTCGTCCAGGCCTTCCAGGCCGGCCCGCGCCATGAAGACTGACAGGTCGTGCAGGCTGTACGCCGTTCCGAGGGTGGTCCCGTCGGTTCGCACCTGCCGGCCGCCGCCCTCTCCGGGCGGGTTCACGATCACACGAGCAACCATGCCACCATCCTGCGGCTGGGCCGTGCGGGACGCATCGCGGCGTGGATCAGTCGAGGTACCCGCGCGCAGTATCGGGCCACCGTCTTGGGGGCGACGTGGATGGTGAGGAAGATCTGGCCTCCGACGTCGCCCATGGTCAACCGGCTGTGTCACCGAGGGTGGCGGCAAGATCGAGGTTGCGGGGGAGTAGGTCGTCGGCCTCCCGCCCTGGGGCCGGGTGGACAGGAGGATCGGCTTGGCGTCGGCGGCCGGCTCGACCGTCCATCTCGGCCACGGGGAGCCGTAAGGGGCTGCGCTGGAGGCTCCAGCCGGTGGCGCGGCTGGTGGCGTCGGTGTGCAGGGTGAGGGCATGGCAGGTCTTGGAGTGCGCCGGAGGAGGGGACCAGCGCCCGGTTGCGCCTCCCCTGAGGTCCCGGGCCGAGCCGGGAAAGGGGGAGCGCGGGCCGTCACCACAGGGCAGAACGTGCCGGACCGCACCAAGAGCCCGTCCCTGGGCCGTGCACGCGCCGTGCGCGCCTGGGACGCACTGGAGGTGTGGCTGGAGCAGACGGATACCAAGGCCTGGGTGTTGCGGGACATGACGTTGATGACACGGGCCGATGCCGGTGAAACCGAGGTGTCTCGATGGGCATCGGTCGGGTAGCGTGCGGGCCATGTCGAGTCCTGAGTCAGACAAGGTGGGGGCTTTCGGTCACGCCGTCAGCCCCCTGGACCACTGAGTTCGTAGTCCTGTCGTCGCGCCGCATCCTGCGGTGGGACGAGTCCCTCGGGGCTGGCCGCGGTGACGAGATGACCTTCTCGTGCTTCTCCTCACCTCGGAGCCACTCGATGCCTCTCCCGCTGTATCTGCTTGCCTTGGCGGTCTTCGCCATGGGCACCTCGGAGTTCATGCTCGCCGGCCTCTTGCCGGCCATTGCCTCGGATCTCGACGTCACAGTCGGGACCGCAGGCGTGCTCACCTCGGCCTTTGCGATCGGCATGATCGTCGGCGCCCCTCTGGTGGCCGCGCTTGCCCGCAACTGGCCCAGGCGCTCCAGCCTTCTCGGGTTCGTCCTCGCTTTCGCGGCAGCTCACGCCGTGGGCGCCATCACCACGAGCTTCGCGGTCCTGTTCGCTACCCGGCTCGTCGCCGCGCTCGCGAACGCCGGGTTCCTTGCCGTCGCCCTGACGGCTGCCGCCACGCTGGTCTCGCCCGACAAGAAGGGACGTGCGCTGGCCGTGCTGCTGTCAGGCACGACGGTGGCCACGATCGCTGGTGTCCCTGGTGGCTCGGTACTCGGCACGTTGCTCGGCTGGCGGGCCACATTCTGGGCTGTCGCCGCTCTCTGCCTGCCTGCAGCTCTCGGCATCCTGAAAGGGATCCCAGCGGGACGTGCGAAGGAAGAGACGACTGGCAGGCCGGCCTTGCGAGCAGAGTTCGTCCAGCTCACAAGGCCGCGGTTGATCCTGGTGATGGTGCTGGGCGCGCTGGTGAACGCCGCAACCTTCGCCGGCTTCACGTTCCTCGCCCCCGTCGTGACCGACACCGCCGGGCTGGGGGAGTTGTGGATCCCGGTCGTTCTGGTGCTCTTCGGCGCCGGTTCCTTCATCGGTGTCACCGCCGCCGGCCGGCTGTCCGACCAGCGCCCCGGTCTGGTCATCGCAGTCGGTGGCCCGCTGCTGCTCATCGGCTGGCCGGCCCTGGCGGTGCTGGCCAACGAGCCGGTCGCCTTGTTCGCCCTCGCGTTCGTGCAGGGCGCGCTGTCGTTCGCGTTGGGCAGCACGCTGATCACGCGGGTCCTGTATGAGGCCGCGGGAGCCCCCACCATGGCCGGCTCGTATGCCACTGCGGCACTCAATGTCGGCGGCGCCGTCGGCCCCCTCATCGCCGCGATGACCCTCAGTACCGCGGTCGGGAACCTCGGGCCGCTGTGGGCAAGCGGCCTACTCGTCGCGATCGCACTACTCATCGCGTTCCCCCTCCGCGCTGCCCTCGCGGCAGGCCGAAGCGCCGAGGTGTTCCAGGGACGCATGCGAACGCTCCCTTGACCGTCGAGGGACGCCGAAGGCTCGTGGAGCGCTGCCGCAGCCGTCCGATCGTCGGTGTGCCGCGCGCGGGTGAGACGCTGGCCGTCAACGTCCCGACGGCCACCGGGTACGACCTGGCGATCATCGGCGCCGACGACCTCCTCTGGACCGACAACGCCCGGTTGGATCTGTCCCGTTCGGTGATGCGAGCCTGGCAGACGCTCTCCGGCACCGCCAGGGATCCGGCAGCGGCTGTCTGGTCCGCGCTGGACGACCTGGGGGGCGGCGCCGCGCATCTGCCAGGCAACGAACCATGAAGAAGTTCGATTCGGCACAGCGGCATACAACCGCCGCGTCATCCGTCAGGCATCCACCGGCGGCACCGAGGCCAAGCGGCGCTGCGCGGCGGCTTGGATCTCGGAAGGACCGCGTGCCCATTCGATCGTGCGGCCGACCACCGTCGCCACCGGCCGGTCCCAGCAGGAGCGGACCGCCGCCGGACGACGGATGCCGAGTTCGGCCCGCCCCCAGTCCGGAAGGAGCCCGACCGCGGCATTCATCAACAGACGCACGACCAGCCGCTCACGTCCGGTCCGGCCGAAGCCCCGGAGAAACCGTACGGAGTCCGACGCGGCTTGGGTGGCACGGAGTTGGGGACGTATGCGGTCCAGGTAGCGCTCGACCTCCTGAGCGTTGCACGGCACCTTCTCCGCGCCCAGCATCTCGGCGACCGGGGCGACCTGGCGGTAGTACGCGTCGCACTCGGCAGGCGTCAGCCGCAACCGCTGCGGCGCGTACGTCTGGTAACCCGCCAGGAAGCAGCGCACCTCCGCGATGTGCACCCAGGTCAGCAGTTCGGGGTCGTCCGCGCGGTAGGACCGGCCGTCCGGGGCGGTGCCGCGCACCCGGGTGTGAATCCGACGCACCAGGGCGATCGCCTCGTGCGCGGCCGACGCGGAGCCGAAGGTCGTCGTGGTGACGAACCGCGCGGTGCCGATGAGCCGGCCGACCGGGTCGGACCGGAAATCCGAGTGCTGGTCGACCCCGGCCATGGCCAGAGGGTGCAGTGACTGGAGCATCAGCGCCGCGAACCCGCCGATGAGCATGCCGGTCGGATGCCCGTGCACCTGCCAGGCAGGATCGCCCGGGACGATCCCGAGCAGCCCGGGATCACCGGCCGGACCCTCGTACCGCTCCAGTTTGAGGTCCCCACCATGCACGGTCGCCTTGAGCTCCTCGGCGATCCGGGTCCTCAGCCCCACAAATGCCTCCGCGATCCGATGCAAACCGTCACAGCATCACCATTCTCTCCGGTCGACGCGACGACGGCCCGGGGGTGGCCGCACTCGCCGCGGTTGCGCGTCGGCCGGGGGCCGTGCGGCGTCCGGCCCGGTCTAACGCGGTGCACTCAGGTCGGTGCCGGCGGCGAGCGCGGCTGCCTCTCCGCGCGAGGTCACGTCCAGTTTTCGTAGCAGGCCTGCGACGTGGAACTTGACGGTGCTCTCCGTGATGCCGAGCTCGGCCGCGATCGCCTTGTTGCGTCTGCCCTGGGCGACCAGGTGGAGCACCTCGCGCTCGCGGCGGTTGAGGGCTGCCAGACGCGTCTCATCGCTCCGATTGGCGGGAGGCTCGAGAGGAAGACCGATTGTCGCGTGGCTGCCCCATCCCGGGACCGCGTCCAGAGTGACCGCGGCACCCAACGTCTGTGCGCGGCCCTCGAGTTGCCGCTGCAGGGCCGGCACGTCGAGTTTCCCGGACTCCTGGTCACGTACGTCGACCACCAGCGAGGCGCCCGGGCAGCTCCAGGCGATGCGCAGGCGAGTCAGGTCAGGCTGGGCGACGAAGGCCAGCACGGTGGCGCGCGTCATCGCCCGCGCCGCGTAGGCGATCTCGCCCGGCAGCGGGCGTCCGTCCTTCGGCGGGGCCACGAACTCGATGTGCGCCTCGTGATGGCGCAGCATCTGCCGGAGGTCCTTGCGCAGCGTCGCGAAGGCCGCATGGGCAGTCTCCTGGGACAACTCCTGGTCGGACTTCTGCATGGAACGCAATGCGATCAACGCGGCGGACGCCGTATCGGTGGCAGCCAGTCGCGCCCTGGCGTCATCGAGTCCGGACGAGCGCAGCGTGGACAGAACGGCCACGAGCGAGGTTTCGTGTGCAGCCACCATCTCCGTGATGGTGCGCGCCCGTTCGCTGGACGCGGCACGGGACTCTGCCAGGTAGTCGGGACTGGCCTGGGCGACCTGCTGCCGGATCGATGTTGCCACGATGCCGAAGACCGCTGACAGCTCGGCGGGATACGGGACCGGCCTCAGAGAACCCTGCGGAACGAGCAGGAGCAGCGTGTCTCCCCGGTCCCGCACCGTCCACACCGAGCGCTGAGCACCACCGATTCCGGCAGTGGTGCTCAGCGCCCGGCCGGGCTCGACGACCCGCTTGAGGTCTTCGAGCTCATCGATGGTGACCTTGTGGATCAGGTCGGCGGCTCCGGCGACCTTACGTGGACGTCCCGTGCACTCGCGAGTGAAGATCACGAGCGCTGCGTGCGGCCACCGGTGGGACAGGAGCCGGGAGAAACGGGGAGCGATGTCGTGCAACGGGCCGTCGATGACTTCCCGCAGAGTGAGAAGAGCATCGGTTGAGGCCTGCGGATCTGGCATTCCGTCGACCCTACACTCTCCACCCACTGTTCGAAGGTCGAGGATTTCCTGTCCACAAGGCCAGGCTGCCGATGATCGCCACAGGGTTAGGTTCGCTGAGGCATGCACCGGATTGCATGCGCTTGTATCCACGAACGACGAAGGAACAGTTCCGATGCCTCAGCAGGTCCGCGGCGTGATCGCCCGTTCGAAGGGAGCTCCCGTCGAGCTCACCGACATCGTGATCCCGGACCCGGGTCCGGGCGAGGTCGTCGTTGCCGTGGCGGCGTGCGGGGTCTGCCATACCGACCTCACCTACCGTGACGGGGGGATCAGCGACGACTATCCCTTCCTGCTCGGCCACGAGGCGGCCGGCACCGTCGAGAGCGTCGGAGCAGGCGTCGACTCCATCAAACCCGGCGACTTCGTCGTCCTGAACTGGCGGGCGGTGTGCGGGCAGTGCCGCGCCTGCAGGCGCGGCCGTTCGCAGTACTGCTTCGACACGTTCAACGCCGCCCAGAAGATGACCCTGCTCGATGGCACGGAACTCAACCCCGCCCTGGGCATCGGCGCATTCGCCGACAAGACCCTCGTCCACGCAGGGCAGTGCACCAAGGTGGACCCCTCCGCAGACCCCGCGGTCGTCGGCCTTCTGGGGTGCGGTGTCATGGCCGGACTCGGGGCGGCGGTCAACACCGGAGCCGTGAGCCGGGGCGACTCGGTGGCGGTGATCGGCTGCGGCGGCGTGGGCGACGCCGCGGTCGTCGGGGCCCGGCTGGCCGGCGCCTCGAAGATCATCGCTGTCGATCGAGACGATCAGAAGCTCACATGGGCCCGAGAGCTCGGCGCGACCCACACGGTCAACGCCACCGACCAGGACATCGTCGCCGCAGTCACGGAACTGACCGGCGGCTTCGGCGCCGACGTCGTCATCGACGCCGTGGGCCGTCCCGAAACGTGGAAGCAGGCGTTCTACGCACGCGACCTCGCAGGGACCGTCGTCCTCGTCGGCGTCCCCACCCCGGACATGCGCCTGGACATGCCGCTTCTCGACTTCTTCTCCCGCGGCGGCAGCCTCAAGTCGTCCTGGTACGGCGACTGTCTGCCCGAACGAGACTTCCCCATGCTCGTCGACCTGTACCAGCAAGGCCGGCTGCCGCTGGACAAATTTGTCACCGAACGCATCGGCCTCGACGCGGTCGAGGAAGCCTTTCACACCATGCACACCGGTAGCGTGCTGCGCTCGGTGGTGGTCTGGTGAGCGGCGCCCTGCGTATTGAACGCGTTGTCACCAGCGGGGTCTTCGCACTCGACGGGGGCACGTGGAACGTCGACAACAACGTCTGGCTCATCGGCGACGACCACGACGTCGTCGTTGTGGACGCGGCCCACGACGATGCCCCAATCGTGGAAGCGGTGGGCAACCGCCGCGTAGCAGCGATCGTGTGTACCCACGGACACAACGACCACATCTCGGTCGCGCCCCAACTTGGTGACCGCCTTGACGCCCCGGTCCTGCTGCACCCGGCAGACCGGCAACTGTGGGAGATGACCCACCCGAGCCGAACGTTCAAGGAGATGGTCGACGGCGAACGGATCGCCGTGGCGGGGACGACCCTGGAAGTGATCCACACCCCCGGACACTCGCCCGGCTCGGTCTGCCTCCACCTGCCCGAGGCCCACGCTCTGTTCTCCGGCGACACCCTGTTCGCCGGTGGACCAGGAGCGACAGGCCGATCGTTCTCGGACTTCCCGACGATCATCACGTCCATCCGCGACCTACTGTTCCCGCTGGCCGAGAACACCCTCGTCCACACCGGACACGGAGACACCACGACCATCCAGAACGAAGCACCCCACCTGGATGAATGGATCCGCCGCGGCCACTGAGCCTTCGCCCCAGGCGCTACTCGCTGGCGTTCGGCGTGGAGATCAGGAAAGCTCGCGCGCATGGTCTCGGTATTGCAGAACGTGGCGATTGACTGTGCGGATGCCTACGAGCTGGCTCGGTTCTGGAGCAGTGTGACTGGCCGTCCGCTGCATCCGGAGGACAGACCGGGTGACCGGGAGATTCAGGTGCTGCTGGCGGCGGGGCCAGTGCTGTACTTCAACCAGGTGCCCGAGGCCAAGACGATCAAGAACCGGATCCATCTGTGTTTGCGCCCTGAGACCTCACGCGATCAGGAGGTGGACCGGTTGCTGGGCCTCGGTGCCACCTTTGTCGCCGATCACCGGAATCCCGATGGTTCAGGCTGGGCGATCCTTGCTGATCCCGAAGGCAACGAATTCTGCGTTCTGCGCAGTGAGTCCGATCGAGCCGCCAGGAATCCCTGACGCTCACGCGCCGTCCTGGCCGGTGTCGGCCACTGGTCGACGATGGACGGACCAGTGGTGTCCGAGCTCCGCTACCCGTCGATAGCCGCCTATCAGACCTGATGGGCTCTCATGTTCCCGGCGTTGTGTGGGGCTGCCTGGTGCGGGAGACCCTGGAGTACCGAGTCTGGACGACGCTCTCGAGCACTGGACGCCCCTCCACTGAGGAGCAGATTCCCCACCCCTAAGGGTGGGGAATCTGGCGTTGCTACCGGCTGGGACTTGTCCGGCCGATCATGTGACTGATCCGCATCCAGTACTCCAGCGGTAGATCGTGATCCGAGGGAGGCGCGTCGGCGAGGGACGGCCGTTATTCCAGCCACATCCCGTCGCGCATGATGACTCTCCCGCGTAGTTCCGGCTCGCCGCGCCAAGCGCGCACAGTCCTCGGGACCACGCGTACATACAGAAAGGAACCCTCTTCCACGCGTGGATCCCACCCGAACCTGTCGGCGAACGCCTCCGCTGCCTCTCCGGGCACCTCCTGGTCCGGGAAGCACTCCGCCTCACCCTGGAGGAGCACCACGTCGAAGGTGTCCGGTAGCGACAGGCGCACGCGCGGCTCTTTGCGGACGTTTCGCGCGGTCACGGATGTGGCGCTGGTGCACATCCACACTGCTCGCCCATCCCACAAGAACCACAGCGGCACCTGGTGCGGCCCGTGATCAGGGTGAGCCGTCGACACCCATACATCCCGCTCGGTAACGAGCCGCTCCAGAGCGTCGCGCGTACGCTCCGCCGTCTGGCGACGAACGATTTCCGTGGTCTCCATGAGGACCGACCCTAGCCAAGCAGGCGCGAAGCGCACCTGAGGCGCAGGACCTACTCCCAGCGACCGATGAACCCCTCAGCTTTTGGCTCGGGGCGACCAACTTCGGTGCTCAGGGTGGCCGGCGGAAGCGCTCAGTCACACTTGTCTCCGGTAATGGCTGGCTCGTGATCGCGCCTGGTGGCTGCGTCGCCAGGCGGCTGCCACATGATCGACCGGACAAGACCTGGGCGGGGGAGGAAGTCAAGCTCTCCCACACCGAACAGCAACTCTGCGAGAACGACGAGAAGATGGTGATCCAGGCGTTCACCACGGGCCGCTTCGCGCGTGGTCCGACAGTGAACGACGTCGATTGACGCACCGCAAAGCACCGTAGAGGGGTCATAACAGGCCCGGTGCCCGGCATGCCCACGACGAAGAACTCGAATCGAGACCTTGAAGGTGTGGTTCGTTCCCGTTCGGATGGAGATAGTTAGGCGCGTAGAGCTCGTACCAACGAGGGACCACCTGACGATCTCAGGCACCGGTAACGGTGATGCGTCTTGTGCCCCTCCATGCGGTGAACCAATGGATTCATGAGGAGGAGCCCCATGCGTGGTGCCAAGAGCGCCAAGTGGGTTGCGATGGCCGCGGTTGTGGCGTTGGGCGCGACGGCCTGTGGCGGCGGTGGCGGTGGCGACGACAAGGGCCGTGGCGAAAAGGCCGCGATCGACCCGAGCGGTAAGTTCTCCATCGAAGTCGGTGAGCCGCAGAACCCGCTGCAGCCGGCGAACACCATGGAGTCCAACGGCAGCATTGTCATCAAGTCGGTCTTCTCCGGGCTCGTCGACTACGACCAGAGCGGCAAGACGATCTACGTCAATGCCCAGTCGATCGACTCCACAGACAACAAGACCTTCACGGTCAAGCTGAAGCCCGACTGGAAGTTCCACGACGGCAGCCCGGTGACCGCGGCGTCCTACGTCAATGCCTGGAACTGGGCGGCGAACCCGGCGAACAAGCAGACCAACAGCTTCTGGTTCTCCGACATCCAGGGCTACGACGACGTCTCGCCGGCCAAGGGCAAGCCCAAGGCCGACAAGATGTCCGGTCTGAAGGTCGTCGACGACACCACCTTCACGATCACGCTGAGCAAGCCGATTCCGTACTACGTGTACAAGCTCGGCTACTCGGTCTTCGACCCGCTGCCGGAGTCCTTCTACGCGGACCCGCAGGCCGCGGGCGAGCACCCGATCGGCAACGGCCCGTACAAGTTCGTCAGCTGGCAGCACAAGAAGCAGATCGAAGTTGCCAAGTACGACGACTACAAGGGCCCCAACGCCGCCAAGAACGGCGGTGTGATCTTCAAGAACTACAGCAACCTCGAGACCGCCTACGAGGACCTGAAGTCCGGCAACGTCGACGTGCTCCGTCAGGTCGCGCCTAAGGACCTGCCGATCTACAAGCAGGACCTCGGCGACCGCGCGGTGGACCAGGCCTACTCGGCAATGCAGACCCTCGCCGTGGCCTACTACACCAAGCAGTGGAAGGGCATCGACCCCAAGGTCATCCAGGGCCTGTCGATGGCGATCGACCGCGACACCATCACCAAGACCGTGCTCCAGGGCACGCGTGAGCCCGCCACCGGCTGGGTCGCCAAGGGTGTCCTCGGCTACCAGCCGAACGCCGCCGGAGACGTCACCAAGTACGACCCGGCCAAGGCCAAGGAGCTCATCAAGGAGGGCGGTGGCGTTCCGGGCAACGCCATCTCCATCCAGTACAACGCCGACGGCGGCCACAAGGAATGGGTGGAGGCGGTCTGCAACTCCATCACCAACGCCACCGGTGTGAAGTGCGTGGGCGACTCCAAGGCCGACTTCCAGGCCGACCTGAACGCGCGCGACAACAAGGAAGTCAAGTCGCTGTACCGCTCGGGCTGGGTGCTGGACTACCCGTTCAACGCCAACTTCCTGCGTGACCTGTTCGGCACCCACTCGGACGGCAACCAGGGTGGCTTCTCCAACCCGACGATCGACAAGGAGATCGCCGCTGCCGACACCGCCAGCTCCCTGGAGGAGTCGGAGAAGAAGTACCAGGAGCTCGAGAAGAACCTGGTCAACTACATGCCGACCATCCCGCTCTGGTACAACAAGGTCAACGCCGGCTACTCGACGAAGGTCACCGGAGTCCAGTACGACCAGCACGGTGACCCGGTCCTGACTGGCGTTCAGGTCAAGAAGTAACCACAAACAGCCCGTTCGCCCCGGGGTGCGGGCTACCGCACCCCGGGGAGCGGCAGCGGCTGGGGGCCCTTTCCGCACGTACCGTCCTGCGCTTGCCGAATACCTCATCCGTGTTGGTCATGCCGCATGTTGGTACTCGTGGATGGTGCCCCCAAGCCGTGCTCGTCGTCGTATCTCCAGGCGGGCGATCCGGTCCGGGTCCTCGATCGGAGCGGGCAGCAGGGGGAGGGGGCGGGCGTTCGCAAGGCCTTGGTGCGGCCTGTGCTCGTTGTAGAACGTCTCGAACTCGCGTAGTGCATGCAGAAGATGCCGGCGATCCAGATCAAGATGCGCTCCAGCAGCCCTCGCCGGCAGGTCTGCACACACCGCTCCATGATTCGCGACCACCACCGACCGCGCGAGAGCGCCGACTCGGGCAACCACTGGCCGATACCCAAACCCGTTCCCACCTGTATGGATGAGGTATTCGGCAAGGGCAGGGCCATAGCCGCTCGTCGATGGCCGCTACGAGGACGGTCGCCTCGTAGCGGACTGGCGGGGCTGCTGTGCGTCCTGCCGACAGCCCGAACCTCGATGCGTGCTCATCGGCTCGCCTGTTGAGCGGCCCGGTCCTGGATCCCGTCGAGCACGGTGTCGAGCATCCGGTCGAACTCCGCAACGGACCCGAAGTCGGCCAAAAGAGGTGCGAGGGCGGCCATTGTCGGGTGTGCCTCGGCGTCGAACGCGGGCACGGGGCTGGGCCCGTCGGGTCCGCCGCTGGTGCGTGCCAGCAGGTGTCCGTTGAGAAAGCCGAACAGCACCATGAGCGCGTCCGCGACCACCTGGTCCGGCAGCCCGGCCTCACGCATCGCGGTGACCAGGCGCTCCAGGGCGGTGAGGGCCACCGACGAGGTCTGGGCGCGTGTGGCCAGCAGCGGGAACACGCGGGGGTGCCGGTAGGCCATGTCCCGGTAGCTCTGCGCCGTGTGGCGGGCGATCTCCTTCCAGCCGTGCGGTGCGTCGTCAGCGTCGACCGCCATCTCAGCGAGCACTGCCTCGGAGACCGCGTCCAGCAGCGCCGCCTTGCCCTTGATGTGGTGGTAGATCGACATCGGGTCGACCCCAAGTTCCTCCGCGAGTCGCCGGACCCCGAAACGCTCCAGGCCGTCGCGGTCGACGAGCGCGACAGCGGCGGCAGCGATGCGCTCGCGGTCGAGCCCTGCTGAGGTGCCCCGTGTGCGTCTGGCCACGTCCACTCCCTCCGTTTGCAAAACCTACGCCGTAGAAAGTACCTTGCAGGACGAAACCTACGACGTAGGTTTTGGGAGGGGGTAGTCATGACCGCGACCATCGGCCGCCCACCGTCGATCCACGCCGGGCGCCCTGCCGCGACGTACGTCGAGCCGGCGCTCACGACCCTCGCCACGCTCGCGCCGCTGCTGGACAACGCTGCGGCTGACGCTTGGGATCGCCGGTCCGGGGCCGATCGGCATCGGCGAAGAAGTGCAGCGGAACCGCCTCCGGTGGTGTGGCGCCGTCGGCGCCATCTGAACTCAAGGAGAAGGCATGAGCGAGGTCACCGGTGCGGACCAGCCATCCGAGTCTCCCTCACCGCGCGAGTCGAAAGGAAAGCACTCTGATGACGAAGACACGGCGTGAGCGATTGGTCATCGGAGCGATGTTCACGGGCCTTGGGCTCACCGTCATCGCGACGATCGTCCCGTACGTCGACCGTGCCACCACCCATCTTCTGGCCGATCACATCCGGGCCGGCTATCCCACGTACGCCCCCACGCGCATCGACTCGGCCGTCACCACCTACCTGGTCCTGCTGTCCGTCATCGGAGCGCTCGGCGTCCTCGCCTGGCTCTGGACGATATGGGCAGTCAGGGCGGGCAAGCGGTGGGCCCGCCCCGCCGCGACCGTGATGTTCGTGCTCGGCGCGAGTGTCGGGCTGACCATGCTGCTCGCCAAGGACACCTCCGGTGACACCGGTCTGCCGCCGACGCTGGGCTGGGTCGGAATGGCTCCCTGCCTGGCAGGCCTCCTGGCGGTCGCACTGCTGTGGAAACGACAGCGAATGGTATGACCCCGGCCCCGGCGCACTATGCACGTGATCGGCGGGCGGCAACTATCCCGACACCGACCCTGGCCACAGCCCCGCCCCGGAACAGTGCGGGGTCGCAGCACCGCGGCGCCCTCGTCACGGCCAGGCGTGGGAGCAGCTCTGGTCACCATGCGTTGATGATCGGTGTGTCGGGTTCGTGCTGCCGCCAGGCCTCGTTGAGGCGCGCGAGCCGGTCCGCGGCGGCGATGCCGCGCAGGGACGCGACCTTGCCGTCGCTGACTTCGAACGCCACGGCGCCGACGACCCGGTCGTCAACCACGGCGAGGACGGCCGGGGAGCCGTTGACCAGTGCCGTGTGG
Source organism: Streptomyces sp. NPDC093064 (assembly GCF_044754605.1). Classification (NCBI taxonomy): domain Bacteria; kingdom Bacillati; phylum Actinomycetota; class Actinomycetes; order Kitasatosporales; family Streptomycetaceae; genus Streptomyces; species Streptomyces sp. NPDC093064. The sequence continues at coordinate 2,199 of NZ_JBIVPK010000060.1, read as the reverse complement.
AACGCGGGGGAGCCGCCGGCCAGCCGCCGCTTCGCCGGCGTGGGCTTGAAGCCGGCCCGCACGTAGGAGGCGACGCGCTCGCGCGTCTTGTACCGCAGCAGCCGCCTGGCCAGTCCGGCGCCGTCCGAGACCGCCGTCACGTCGTCGGTGAGCAGCGCCACCAGCCGTTCGGTGCGCCCTGATATGGCGGCGGCGAGGAACTCCTCGACGACCCGCCGCGCGGACACGGGGTCCACCTCGTCGCCGCCGCGACGCTCGGCGACGACCCGGCGTCGGGCCCGGTGAACATGCTGCTGGCTCGCGGACTCGGTGATGTCGAGGATCCCGGCGATCTCGGCGTGGGGATACGAGAAGGCCTCGCGCAGGACGTAAGCGGCCCGCTCGACCGGCGAGAGGCGCTCCATGAGGGTCAGTACGGCCAAGGACACCGATTCGCGCTGCTCGAAGGTATCGGCAGGGCCGAGCATCGGGTCGCCCTCAAGGAGCGGCTCGGGCAGCCAGTCTCCGACGGTGCGCTCATGGCGCGCCTGCGCTGAGCGGAGCCGGTCGAGGCAGAGATTGGTGACGACCTTGGTCAGCCACGCCTCCGGCACCTCGATACGTTCCCGGTCCGCGGCCTGCCAGCGCAGGAACGCGTCCTGCACGGCGTCCTCGGCGTCGGCCGCCGAGCCGAGCAGACGGTACGCGAGCGAGGCCAGCCGGCCCCGGCTGGCCTCGAACCGATCGATGGCTGCACTGTCCATGCGGAACAACCTATGCGGCGACCCTCACACCGACCAGGTCAGGCGCGGTGGCCAGACGACGCTTGCGCTTCGGCATGCCGAAGGTCGGGTGGGCGATGCTCCACCCGGCCCCCTTGAGCACGCCCGACTTGAGCCGCGCGGCGGTCCGGCCACCCAGATACCAGGACTTCGACCGCGCATCCCCGTCCACCATCTGGAAGATCGCGTCCCGCCGCCCGAGGCTGATGTGGTTGCCGAGGTACTTCAGCCCGGTGGTGGGGACCTTGCTGCCCGTCAGGCGCGCGATGATCGCGGCGGTCGCCTGCATGTTGGTGAAGCCGGCCGAGGCGCAGGACATCGGCAGCGGCCGGCCGTTCTCGCCGATCGCATAGGCGCAGTCACCGGCGGCGTAGACGTCCGGGTGCGAGACCGAGCGCATGGTGCGGTCGACGACGATCTGGCCGGTCTCGGCGACCTCCAGACCGCTGGCGGCCGCGATGGGATGCACGGCGAACCCGGCCGACCACACAGTCACGTCGGCCGGGATGGACGTACCGTCGGCGGCGATCGCCCGAGTCGGCTCGACGGCTTCGATGCCGGTGCGCTCGTGGACGGTGATGCCGAGCCGGTCGAAGGACTGGCGCAGGTGACGGCGGGCCTTCGGGGAGAGCCAGGCGCCCAGCTCGCCGCGGGCGGCGAGCGCGACGGAGAGGTCGGGCCGGGACTCGGCGAACTCGGTGGCGGTCTCGATGCCGGTCAACCCCTCACCGACGATCAGCACGGTGCCGCCCTCGTCCAGGCCGGCCAGGCGCTCGCGCAGACGCAGCGCCGAGGACCGGCCGGTCACATCGAAGGCGTACTCGGCCACGCCGGGGACGCCATGGGGAGTCACGGAGCTGCCGAGCGCGTAGAGAAGCGTGTCGTACGCGAGCTCGCCGTCGCCGTCCTCGCCGGTCACGGCGACAGCCCTGCGCTCGGGGTCGACGCCGGTGACGCGCGCAAGGCGCAGCCGCACCTCGGTACCCGCGAATACGTCGGCGAGCGTGCGGAACGCGAGGTCCTGGCCGATCGCGAGCTGGTGGAGCCGCATCCGCTCAACGAAGTCGGGCACGGCGTTGACGACGGTGATCACGGTGTCGGCGGGGGAGAGCCGACGGGCCAGATTTCCGGCGGCGAAGGCCCCGGCGTATCCGGCGCCGAGTACGACGATGCGGTGCTTCATGGCGTTGCTCCTGTCTCGTTCGCGTGCCCCTTGAACGAGACGGCGCCCCGATTGCTGACAGGAGCCGGGTGTGACGCGGGTCACCGAACTAAGACGAGCGGCCGAGCCTCCGACAGGCGCCTTGGCCTGTCTTGGGCAGTCGAAACGGGGCGATGGCCGACTAGTGGCTCGTCACGCAGCCTTGGCCGGGTAATCGGTCCATGATCGGATCGGTGAGTCGGGCGCGAAGTTCGTCTTCGGTTCCGCGCGGGTGTT